>CAZCHW010000178.1:0-4883 GCA_964498375.1 uncultured Syntrophomonadaceae bacterium
CATCTTCAAGTAAAGTTTTCATCCCAAGTTGCTCAGCTTTTTGCTGCAGTTGTTCAGCTGTTACACCAGCCTTAATCAATTCCTGCAAGGCCTGATTTATCACCAGTATTTCCTGGATAGAGCTTCTGCCGCGATAACCGGTCATATTGCAGCGTTTACATTTCTTCCCCCGGTAGAGCTTTTGCGGCGCTTCCTGCTTGAAAAACCGTTTGTACAACTGCTGTTCCTCCAGGTTCGGCTTGTATTCAACCAGGCAGTGCGGGCAGATAATTCGAACCAACCGCTGAGCGATCACCCCAACCAGTGAAGCAGAAACCAGGTAATCTTCAAGTCCCATGTCCACAAGCCTGGTAACAGCAGCAGCTGCATTGTTAGTGTGCAGCGTACTGAGCACCAGGTGGCCGGTCATTGCTGCCTGACTGGTAATTTTTGCCGTTTCAAGGTCCCTGATTTCACCAACCATGATAATATCAGGATCCTGCCGTAGAATCGAGCGCAGTGTAGAGGCAAAAGTGCGTCCAATCCGCGGATTGACCTGAACCTGATTGATTCCGCCCAGCTGGAATTCAACCGGATCTTCTACAGTCACGATGTTACAAGCCGGCTGGTTTAAATAGTTGATTGCCGAGTAAAGAGTGGTGGTTTTGCCGCTGCCAGTCGGTCCGGTAACCAGAATCATCCCGTGCTGGTTTAAAAGCAGGTGCAGTAAAGCGTTATAATTATTACCGGAAAAACCAAGCTGGTCGAGAGGTAAAACAATCCTTTCTTTTTCCAGAAGCCTGATTACCACTTTCTCACCGTGGACTGTCGGCAGAGTGGATATACGCATGCTGGCCCGGCTTTTTTTATTCCGCCATTCGATGTTGCCATCCTGGGGCAGACGCCTTTCAGCAATATCCAGGTTGGCCATAATTTTTATTCGGGAAATAATGTGAGCCCGGTTAATCCCCGGCGGTGAAGGCAAATCGTGAAGGACTCCATCGTAACGCAGCCTGATTCTCAAACGCTCAGCTTCAGGCTCCAGGTGAATGTCACTTGCTCCTTCGGCAACTGCACGCTCAATTAGCGAATCGACCAGGCGGATTACCGGGGCAGCGCTGCTGTCGTGCTCATCCAGCACAGCTGTAGTTCCACCACCCGGAATATGGCTCTTCTTTTTCACCGGCCGGTCTGCTTCATCCTGCTGACTACGCAGGCTGTAAAACTGGGTGATCAGCTGATCTATTGCTCTTCCGCCAGCCAAGACAGGGACAACCTCAACCTGGCAATACATGGACACATCGTCGATTGCAGCAAGATCAAGCGGATCAGCCATGGCCAGCAAGAGCCGGCCATTTTTTCGTTTTATTGGAACAACCCTGTGCCGTATAGCCAGTTCAGCGGGAATTGTATCGGCGGCCTGATAGTCGACAGGATAATCGTTTAAGTTCACCCGGCTTATTTTAAGCTTCTCTTCAATCAGGGCATGTAGATCTTCTTCACTGACCAATCCCTTTTCAACCAACAGGTGACTAAGTCTTTTTTCGGGACCATTCCTGGCAGATAAAAGCTGATCAATCTGCCGCCGGGTTACCAGTCCTGCTTCAACAACGATTTGATCAAGCCTGCGGTGAAATGTTTCAGTCATTCCGCTTCCTTTCCATTGTTAAAAATTAACCTTGCTTCTGAAAGCACTTGCCATCACTTCAAGGGGAGCGGGCTCACCGGTAAAAAGCCTGAAGGCTTCCACTGCCTGCCAGTAAAGCATTGCGGCCCCGTTAAACACCCGGCCTCCTGCTTGTTCAAAGGCGTGCATGATCCCCGTCACAGGTGGGTTGTAGCGTAGATCATATAAAACAGAGCTGCTGCAATCAGCTTGTTCGCTGAGCAGCAGATCACTGAATTCGGGAAAGTCCAGAGGCAAGGTGTAAATAAACAATTTGCCTGCACTGAAGACCTCTTTTAATGTTTCGCCCGTTAAAGGCCTGACCAGGCTCTGCTTTAACGGGCTGTACCGCAGAAGCAGGTGCGAAAGTTCTTCAGCCCGGCTGACCCGGCGGTTAACCAGGTAAATGGTGGCTGCACCCCGGCAGGCCAGGGTATAAGCAATTGCCCGGGCAGCGCCCCCGGCGCCGAATATTACTACCGGGTGCTGCAGAATCTCTCTGCCGACCTGTTCATCCAGGGCATGAAAAAAACCGCAGCCATCGGTTGAAGCACCGTAGAGCAAACCATTTTGATTAACTATTGTATTTACCGAATTGATCACCCGGGCTTCGTCACTCACCTGATCAAGATACTTAATAACTGCTTCCTTGTGCGGGCTGGTCACATTAGCACCTGCAACATTGAGGGCGCGCAAACCATGAACAGCCTGGCCGATCTGTTCCGGTTTCACAGGGGCAGCCAGGTAAATACAGTTTAGATTTAGTTCTGCAAAAGCAGTATTATGCAAAAGTGGTGAAAAGGAATGATCAACCGGCTGACCCAACAACAAAAATAGTCTGGTCTCTGCATCTACATTCATCCGGTTCACCATCTTTCAAATTCTATTATTATGCAGCGATTTAATCATTATAGCACAGGGAATACTTAAACCAGGATAAGAATAAGTGTTTTGCCACTATATTATATTTTGACATCGGGCCAGGATACCCTGCTGCAGAAATCCGGGGCAGGAATTATAAAAATGGTGTCGAAATTTTTCTTTAGCTGTTTGAGGTATTGTTCGCTTTAAACTTTTCTACTTGACAATAAACCAAAGGAGCTTTTCCTTTTTGCCAACCACACCTGTGCCATTTACATTAATTATTGTTTTCATCAGTGGGCTCTGCTTCGGCAGTTTTTTAAACGTGATCGTTTACCGGCTGCCGCGTCGGCAGTCACTAGCCCAACCTCCCTCAAGCTGTCCAGGCTGCCGGAGCAGGTTAAGCGCCATTGATTTAATTCCCCTGTTCGGCTTTTTTTTACTGCGCGGCCGCTGCCGCTACTGTGGGGTTAGTATAAGCATTCGGTACCCGGTCATTGAACTGCTTTGCGGTCTACTGTTTCTGGCATGCGCCTGCCGGTTCGGCATCACCCTGGAAGCCCTGTTCTACCTGACTCTGCTGTACATAATGCTGGCGATCGCTTTGATCGATTATGAACACCGGATTATTCCCAATTCCCTGGTTGCCGCCGGGTTAGCAGCGGCACTGCTGCTGCAGGCACCCATGCTTTTAGCTTACCGCTTCACTGTTTCAGACGCGCTGCTCAGTGGGCGCACTTTGTCTGATTCTTTTTATGGTTTCTTAGCCGGTGGAACACTAATGCTGATTGTCTTCCTGGTCAGCCGGGGAGGAATGGGTGCAGGCGATGTGAAACTGATGGGCATGATCGGTTTCTACGTCGGGTTAGGCGGTACTTTTTTGGTTATGCTCTTTGGCTTTCTTTTTGGAGCACTGGTTGGCGTGGCAGGGATGATTTCAGGTCGCCTGTCACGTAAAGATGCCTTACCTTTTGCGCCGTACCTGGCCTTTGCCACCCTGGTTCAGGTCTTCTGGGGTGAACAAATATGGCTCTGGTACCTTAATTTATTAGGATAAGCCGGGCCAGGGGCTTAAAGTAGAGCAGTAATGTTACTGCCGCCATCGAAATAACAATCGCACTTTCTATTTAGCAAGGAGCAATGTTGATGTACAGGCGGGTTATTGAAGCAAACCAAGGCTACACTTTTATTGAGCTGCTAATTGCCATAACTATACTCGGCCTGATGATTCCCCCGCTGCTGGCCCTCTTCAGCGGAAGCTTCCGCATAATCAACAATGCCGCCAACCTGACAATTGCCGCGAACCTCTGCCGGGAAAGACAGGAGGAATTGCAGTCCATCGGCTATGAAGCCTTGACAGAAATTGTTAATGCTAATACAATGGCTCAGTTATTTATAGATGACGGTGAAGTTGAGCGTTACCCCGGTTTCCATAGAAAAGTTCTGCTCACACCATACCCCGAAATAACCTCAGGCATCCCGCCCCACTTATTACCTGATTCTGAAAAGCTGCCACTGCTGATGTTTGAAGTTACAGTAAGCTGGACAGCCCACAACCGAGAATATTCCGAGACAATAGCGGGGCTGATCGGTCAATGGTGATCATTAAAAGCCTGTCCCGGCATGAAAAGGGACTGACCCTTGTAGAACTGCTGGTTGCTCTGGCCATCATCAGCCTGGTCCTTGCCACTTTATACAGCTTTTATTCCGCCGGTTTGAACAGCTGGAACCGGGCGGTCTCCCGTGTTGAAGCAGCGCAAAGTGCCAGGATTGCCCTTGACCGGATGATCAGGGAACTTCGCTATGCCGATCAGGTCTGGTTGACCGAAAACGAGGGAGAAATAAGGTTTACCGCACCACACGATCCATACCGGACTTTGCGTTTTCGCCTGGTTGGCAACGAACTGGTTTATGACTCTTACCCGACCGGATCGCCCTACTATTTCAACACAAAAATTGCTCTGGAACTGCAGACAATCCGCTTTACTGCCGGTCCGGAAAACCTTGTTCTGATCGAAATCACTGCCGGTGACCCCGCTGCACCGCTCAGGTTAAGCGGGGCAGTTTATCCGCGCAACCAGCCAGATAATTATGGTGAACTTATCCAGCCTGAACCTGATCATACTAGCGCTGAATTGCCTGTTGTTCAGCAGACCGGAGGCAATCAGGATGACTAACAGAAAAGCTTGCTTATTCAAAAACAGTCTGCTTCATGAACAGGGGATGGCCCTGGTGCTGGTCCTGGTACTTACCGGCCTGATTCTGCTGGCCGGAAGCGCCCTGTTAACTTATGCTTTTACAGAAAACCTGATCGCCCGGTACCAGGCAGATGATATCAAACAGTATTACCTGGCTGAGGCAGGCCTTGAAACAGCCC
>CAZCHW010000179.1:0-4882 GCA_964498375.1 uncultured Syntrophomonadaceae bacterium
TGGTGGTTAAATCATCATTAGGTAACAGCGATCGGGAAACCTGGATTGTCAATGAGGAGGAAGTCATGGAGAACTCGATTATTAAAGGTGTCACTCTTGAACGCAATGTGTCAAAAATATCATTAATCCGGGTTCCCGACCGCCCGGGCATTGCCCATAAAATTCTATCGCCGCTGGCTGACCATGCCATTAACGTAGACATGATCATTCAAAATGCCAGCATCGACGGTTACGCTGATTTCACCTTCACTATTCCTTCAACCGACATGGACCGCGCCCGCGGCCTGGTTCAAAAAGTTGCCGATGAAATAGGGGCAATGAAAATGCTGGACGACAACAATATCGTCAAAGTATCAGCCGTTGGAATTGGCATTAAAACCAACCCGGGGGTGGCTTCCCGGATGTTCCAGTCCCTGGCCGCTGAAAATATTAATATTGAGATGATCAGCACTTCAGAATACCGGATCTCCTGCGTAATCGAGGAAAAGTACGGCGAACTGGCCGTCAGGGCTATTCACAAAGCATTCGGCCTCGATGACCTCGCCAATGGCAAGGGGGCGGAAAAGAGTGACAGAGAAGTCTGAGCGTACACGTTTATGGGGCGGTTTCTGGCAAATTGCCGATCCAAAAATCTGGATCGCCTCTACAATCCCAATGATGGTTGGCGCAGCGCTGGCTTACAGTCAGACCACCCATTATAGCTGGCCATGGTTTTTAGCCGGCGCTGTTGCCGTCTACCTGCTGGAAATTGGCAAGAATGCTATTAATGAATATGTTGATTACCTGAGCGGGGTTGACCGGTTTGTTACTCCCGACAAACGTACCCCCTTCAGTGGGGGGAAAAAAACCATTGTGGACGGCAAACTAACCCTGAAGGAAAACTTGGTGATCGGGATCGTTACCATCGCAGCCGGCTGCCTGATTGGCCTGGCCATCGCAATCTTCAGGGAAACCAGCGTGATCTGGTTCGGTTTGGCCGGAGTTTTTTTTGCCCTTTTTTACAGCCTGCCGCCTTTCCAGTTTGCTTACCGCGGCTTTGGTGAGTTAGCCGTAGGTTTTACCTTTGGTCCGCTAATTACCAATGGAACTTACCTGGTCCAAACCGGATCATTAAGCCTGGTGGCTGTGCTCGCGTCACTGCCAATCGGTTTCATTATAGCTAATGTCCTCTGGATTAACCAGTATCCCGATTACGAAGCTGATTTACAGGGCGGCAAATTAAACGGAGTCGTCCGGCTCGGCAAAAAAAAAGGGGTCAGCATTTATGCCCTGCTGTTTGGCTTAGCCTACCTTTCCTTACTTTTCCTCGCTGTCTTCAGTAAAAATATTTTGTGGCTGCTGCCATTCATCAGCCTGCCTCCGGCAATTAAGGCAGTAAAAATTGCAGCCCTCCATTACGACAATATCCCCCTGCTTGTTGAAGCCAACGCTAAAACTATTCAGGTTTACCAACTTACCGGGGCAAGTATGGTTGCAGCAGCATTATTAACCCTGTTGATCTGAACCGGTTTTCCTTCCCGGTAATTTTAAAACCCTGTTCCGGCCGCACCTGGTCTTTCTTCAGGGCTGGCTGACGGGACAATTTAAGACCTGCACCGGGTATTTCTGATATATTAAGCCGAAAGAACCGGCACCCGCACAATTGCGGGTGCCGGTTATAATCATCCAGTTACAGGTGATAGTAACTTTACTTTTTCGACCAGAAGAACATCGGTTTGGCCGACATATCCTCACCTTGCGCGGTTACCATTGGTTTGGGCGGGTCACTCTGCTGGGTCCTGAGACTCACAATAATCAGGGTTACCACACAGACAACTGCTGCCGGTATGGTGGCAAAGAACAGGGCATCCCAGATTCCTTCGTCAACCCAGTACCAAACTTCAAAATCTACCATATACCAGTTTGCTTCTATCGTATGGGGCAGAGCCCAGACAAAACCAATAATCCAGGTAATTACCCCGGCAAAGAATGATGACACTGCCCCTTTCAGGTTGGCTTTTTTCCAGAACAGTCCACCAATAAAAGCAGGAACAACCGTAGGCAGGCCAATACAACCGGCAAATACTATCAGCTTGTAAAGCGAGGGGAAAGCAATAGCAATGATCATACAAATAATTGCTGTTACCGGTATGGCAAACCGAACTGCCTTCAGGGTATCTACCGTAGTAGCCTGGGGCCTGAAATAGCGATAAAGGTTATGGCCAAGCAAGGTAGAGTTAATTAAAACACTGTCGCCGGCAGTGGAAATAATTGCCCCGGCCAGCATCACCACGAAAAATACAGCAAACCAGTCGGGCATAAAATTCTGGGCAGCCCAGATAAGAACATGTTCGTTGTCGACAGGGCTGGCTATCCTGAATCCGTGGGTAAAGACAGCAATACCGATCATCACCGGAACCAGAGCGATCGCCAGGTAAAGAAAGCCGGCTGTAACAAACCCGGCAGAAGCGGTTTTCTCTGTTCTGGCGGCCAGGGCGCGCTGCATCAGGATAGCGCAGCTTAAATCGCCCAACCCTACACCAAGCCAGGCAGCTATGTAGGAGATTATCCCAAAAAGACCGACATAATAGAGAAAGCCACGGGCATCAGGAAGGGGCCACATTGAAAAGGGCGGCAGGCCATCCCAGACCCTTGCATTGTTTACAAAAAATTCCCAGCCACCAATTCCTTTGATCACAGCCGGGAAGAGAATCACCAGGGCGGTTATGATCAGCACAGTATTCATGGTGTCAAGCCGGGAAAGAGCTTTAAGACCGCCGCTGTAAGTAATGATGATAATTGCCACTGTCCCGATTACCACTGAGATGGCGAAGCTGAAACCGGTGGTAACCTGGACAAGCACCCCGGCAGCAACCATTTGCCCGGCCAACCAGGACATAGTCCCGATAATCTGGATGATCATGTAGAGAATGCTCATCTTTTTGCCGTAGCGGGTATCGTAAAAATCAACGATTGAAGTATAACCGGCCTGCCGTAATCGATAAACTAAAAAGAGACCGCTTAGCACAAGGGTCAGGGCAGGAGCCCAGGGGTCATAGATCGTGCCCTGAAAACCAAACATGTAGGCATATCCGGCAGCGCCAAGAATTGCCCCTGCGCAGAGCCAGGTCGCAGCAGTTGAGCCGACCAGGTAAACAAAAGAGATATCCCTGCCACCAACCACATGGTCATCGCATTCCTTGATACCACGTGAAAAGTAAAGCCCAATACAGATGACCAGAATAACATAGAGTGCCAGGCCAAGGTATATCCAGTTTGCAATATGGCCAAACATCGCACCATCTTCCATTGAGTTTTCCTCCTTTAAATATTGATACTGAACTTACCCCTAGTAAACAAGCAACTATTATGCCAAGATTGGAAACTAATGAGAAAATTGTCTTCGCCCTAGCTGGCATGGCTTTTGCTACTATAATGTTCAGCAGTCGCATTTCATTGCAACCCTGAACAAAGGAGTTCATGCAGGATTATGCCCAGCCTGTTAAAACATCAATTCACATAGTCCGCCTGTAAAATTTGTAAAAGACCGGGTTATTTCTTCTAATTATTAAGAAAGCCTCCTTTTGTATTCTTAATTATAAGAAGAATGGTCGGAAATAGTAAAACCATAATGTAAAGAAAACGGACGGAAATATAAACAGTGGAGGATTGACAATGAAACTAGCTATTCTGGGGCTGGGTGGTGTTGGCCGTGTGGTTGCAAAATCTGCCGCCCGGACAAAAAAATTCAATACTGTAATTTGCGCTGACCTTGAACAGAAAACTGTTGACAACCTGCTGGGCGAGATAAATGAAGATAATTTTCTGGGCATGGTTGTTGATGCTTCTCAGCCGGAACAGGTTAGCCGACTGGCAGCAGAGGCTGATGTACTGGTTAATGCCACGGTGCCCCGGTTTAACCTGGTCGTTATGGAAGCCTGTTTGCAGGGTAAATGCCATTATATGGATTTAGCTTGTGAAACTATAATTAACCTTCCGGGCAAAATAGATATATCGGAACAACTGGCGCTTGATACCTCTTTTAAAGAATCCGGTCTGCTGGCACTCTGCGGGATCGGAATCGATCCGGGCTGCAGCAATATTTTTGCCCGCTTCCTAACTGACCGGATGGAACAGGTAGAGGAAATTCTAATCAGGGATGCAGATGTTTCTTACGTCGACGGGCACGACCTGGCTCTTTATTTCTCCCCCGACACTTTTATTGATGAGTGCGTCTCGGAAGCGCCTCTTTTCTATGAAAATGGTGAATTTGTAACCAAAGAGCCGCTTCAGGTAATAGAAGAATTCACCTTTCCCGATCCTGTCGGACGGGTCAAAGTTTATGGTGTATCACACGAAGAAGCCTGGACCCTGCCTCGATATATCAATAAAAAGGGCCTGAAGTTTTGCAATTTCGGCTATGGCCTGGCTGATGAGCTGGCAACCATGATGGACGTGCTGCGTATGATCGGCCTTGACAGCGACCAGCCGACGGATGTCAATGGCACTGAAATTGTGCCCCGCGATGTTGTAACCGCCCTGCTGCCGAAACCGGCAGACCTGGCCGGTAAGATAAAAGGCAATGTCTGTGTAGGTGCTCTTGTCCGGGGCTATAAGGACGGCCAAAAGCAAGAAATGTTCATGTATAACACGGTCAACCATGAGGAAGCATACCTGAGAATGAAGGAACAGGGCACTTCTTTTCAAACCGGCATCCCCGCTGCCCTGGCTGCAGATCTGCTGGCTGAAGGGGTTATCCAAACCAGGGGTGCCGTTCCACCGGAAGCGCTTGATCCCGAACCGTTCGTGGAACGGTTGCCCGCTTACGGAATGATCGTTAAAATTGAAGATCGAAGCAACTTCTAACTTCTCAAAGAGGGAGGACCTGCTTAAAGCAGGCCCT
>CAZCHW010000180.1:0-4847 GCA_964498375.1 uncultured Syntrophomonadaceae bacterium
GACCAGTGAGCGGCCATATGCTGCAGCAAAAAATTATGATCAGGCATTTGCAGAAATAGCCAGAGAATCTGGTAACCAGTTTGACCCCCATTTAGCCGAAATTTTCATCGAAATTGTCAGGGCGGAATATTAATTTGCCCCCCTTTTGCAGGTGCCGGATCGATGCCCAATTTTTGAAAAGATAATTCTGCAGGTTTATCTTTTTTTTGAAGCAAATTTTATTGTAATGAAATATAGAGATAAAAAATTTAGCAGATTTTCAATAATAATCACAAATTTTACTGTGATTATACTTTGAATTCGTTGCTGAACTTGGTAAAATATTAGCGTTGCTCAAAAAATTATGATGGAAATCGCAGACCACTTGTAGTTTAACTTAAGGTCTGTTAATAAAAAAGGTGGAGGATTGACCAGATGGCATTAGCAAAAGTAGTAGTTGCACTGGGTGGAAACGCTCTGCAGCGGAGAGGCTTCCCGGCGACAGCGGAAGCACAGCTTGACGTGGTTCAGGAGACAGTTGAATATTTAGCAGAAATGAGCTGCCGGGATTATGAACTGGCCATTGTGCATGGGAATGGCCCCCAGGTCGGTAATATTGTGTTGGCCAGTGAAACAGCGGCCGACGTAGTGCCGCCAATGCCCTTTGATGTTTGCGGGGCAATGAGCCAGGGTTACATTGGCTATCATATCCAGCAGTCGCTGCGTTTTGCCTTACAAAAACGCAATCGTGATATTCCTGTAGCAACCATTATTACCCAGGTAGTTGTTGATAAAAACGATCCGGCTTTCCAGAACCCGACCAAGCCGATCGGCGGTTTTTACGATGAAGAGACAGCAAAAAAACTTTCTGCAGAAAAAGGTTATGCAGTCAAGGAAGATTCCGGAAGAGGCTGGAGAAGAGTTGTTGCCTCCCCGATGCCAACTAAGATTGTAGAGTTTTCCTGCCTGAGAGAACTGTGGGACACCACAATCGTTATTACAGCCGGGGGCGGAGGAATTCCGGTCATTGAGAAAGAAGATGGTTCCCTTGAAGGGATCGCAGCGGTAATTGATAAAGACCTGGCCGCTTCTCGTTTGGCGGTTGATATTAATGCCGATGTTCTTCTGATCCTAACTGAAGTTGAGAAGGTATGCCTTAACTTCAATAAACCCGACCAGAAAGATCTGAATCAGATCACCGTAGAAGAAGCTGAAAAGTACATTGACGAAGGTCATTTTGCTCCGGGCAGTATGCTTCCCAAGGTTCAGGCTGCGGTTAGTTTTGTGAAGCAAAACCCAGGTAAAAAAGCAATCATTACTTCTTTATTCAAGGCAATTGATGCTTTGGATGGTAAAACAGGAACAGTTATTTCTTAGGATGAGTTAAAGGATGAGTAAACCCCGGGGCTTTTAATTGCCGGTTCACTTAAAAGAGCATTAGCTGCCGGTTGAAATATAATCGAGCCGACCGTTTTTGATTAAACGGCCGGCTCGTTTTTTTCCTGGTGAATGGCTAATCATTTTTTGCCAGTCGCTGTAATCTTTTGCCGTGGATACTTTGCCTTGGATTTTGTCTTTTACAATCCTGGCCTAAAAATTCAAGACCGTAAAGGGCTATTTCCAGGCATACTCTTTTTTCGGCAGTGCTAATAAAGTCCTTACCAAGCAGATTTTCAAGAGTATGAACCCGTTGATACAGAGACTGGCGGGCAATATAAAGTTGATCGGCAGCTTCTTTCTTATTATACTGGCAGTCGCGCAGGGCGATTAAAGTATTCAACAATATGGGGTTAGGTTTTAGGTTTTCATCGAGGAGTGGTTTCAGATAGTCACAGACAAATTGAATAAGCGTAGATTGTTTTTCAAGCAGCATGACCAAGCGGTAAACGTGTAAATCATCATAAAAATTGATATTGGCTCTTTTAGCGATATTGTTTTTGATGTACTGGGTTTCCCTTGCTTTTTCCAGGCTATGGCAAATTTTAGCCAGGTCATCTTCCAGTGTGCCGATAAAAAAAGAGATAGTCTTGTTCTGATCATGAAAATTGCTGTTAAAGATAAGCTCGCTGATCTGGTATAGTGCTTTTGTTAATCTTGGTTTCCATGTGTCCCTGTTTCGCTGGTTTGCGAGCAGGAAGACTGTCGCGTTTCTACTGTGATGCAGGTAAAGAGAGAACCCTTTATCGTCCAGGATAGTGCGGGAGATTCCGGTGATATGAAAAACCGATTCGCTGCCGGGCCCCCTGTTCTGGAAGGGTATGGCATAATTAACCAGGCAAGCCAGACAGCCTTCAGGGTTTGCGTCAGGATCAACTTCTTGTAACTGTTGTAACACTTCATGATTCTTCATCTTGCCGTTAAGCCATCTATTTACCCATTGTTCGCTGGTAAAGCGTTCCTTTTCTTTTAAATAGAGATTACTGATAAATTCCTGGGCCAGGGTCAGTGAACACTTATCGAGGACCATATGATCGAAATGATCCAGGGGACGGATTTTACTGTAAAGAACCAGGTGCCCCAAGTCCTGGTTGCAGGCGTTCACTGATCGCATTGCAGCCTGGCAGCAATCAGTGCACTGTATTGTTTCCCTGGTATAAGGCCCGGCTATCAGCTTATCTATTCTTCGGGCTGTATTTTTGTCAACGCCAGGAACAAACCGGGTTGGGCCGTCAATCGGTTTGAAAGCGACATTTATTTTAAGGTGGTTATGAATGAAATAGAGGATATCATCTGTGTCGTGATGATTAATCAGAAGCAGGTAGAGCTGATTTAAGAATTTTTCCTGGTCGACATAAGCGCTGTAGTCGTTGTTGATGATCATGGCATGCAGGTTTTTTAGCAGGTCAACATAGCGACAGTCGTGCTCTTCAGGGAATATAACCAGCGGAAAGTTGGCGTTATCAGCTGCTTCAATCATTGCTGGTGGAAGATCGTCAGCAGTGCGGTAGCAATTAAACTTTGAACCGAGCTGGATGCAGAGGGCGGTTACGTTTTTGTCGATCAGGTTCTGGATGAAGGTTACCGGGTCTGTTTCTTTTTTCCAGCCTACACCGGTAGTTAAAATTAGCTCGTTTCCATTAACATAGTCACGACAGTCAGTTACCTCCAATATGTGAGCCCAGCTAATGATTTTATTAAGCCCCCTGTGCCCGGCGATTATAGCAGCATGTTTAAAGTCTGGAGCCTTCATTACATTTTCTACGGTCAGAGCATAGCTGTCTTTACTCATGATGTCTCCTTGTTGTACTTACAGAATGTCCATGTTTAGAAAATAGAAGCTTACAATGTGACAATTGTTATTATTCAGACAATCATTATAATTAAAAATACAATCGCCACGTTATTTAGTTATACAGATAAACTAATTTACCTGCTGCAATTTACAAATAAAAACTTCTCCAATCAGTTTTAACCGAGGGGGTGGTGGACAGCAAAAAAGTAAGGCTTTTTGTTACCACAATTTTGAAACAATCGATTGGGAGGTTAAAGTATGCTGAAAAAGGTTTTAGGCGATTATGATGTTCCGATATTTTGGGTTACCTTTTTAGGTTTGGCAGTCGCTATTATCTTCGGTATCGTATCTCCAGTAGAATTTGCTTCAGCTTTGAATGCAACACAAGCTTTCATAGTTACACACTTCACCTGGTGGTATATGTTAGTAGTTGCCGGTTTTATCGGCTTTGTTCTCTGGTTGTCTTTTTCTAAGTATGGAACGATCAGGCTTGGACAGGACGATGATCGTCCGGAATACAGTAACTTTGCCTGGGTATCCATGCTCTTCAGTTGTGGAATTGGGGTCGGCTTTATTTTCTGGGGTGTTGCAGAGCCGATATATCACTTCATGGAGCCGCCTTACTTAGCTGAGGGAGGAACAGCTGCCGCTGCCCCGGTAGGTATCCAGGTTAGCCTGTTGCACTGGGGTATTCATGGCTGGATTCCCTACGTTATTGTTGGCTTGGCAGTGGCTTATTCAACCTATCGCCTTGGAAACCCGTTGAAATTCTCCAGTACTCTGTATCCGGTAATTGGTGAAAAAGCTGACGGCCCGCTGGGTAAAATAGTTGACTTTCTAGCTGTTTTTGCCACTATTGCCGGAATCAGTACAACCCTTGGTATGGGAGTAATTTCAATCAAATACGGAGCCACATTTCTGTTCGGTATAAATATGACAGAAATTTATGTGGTTATCGCCCTGATTCTCTTGATTACAGCTTACACAATTTCTGCGATGACCGGGCTAAACCGTGGCATTAAAAAGCTGAGTGCTTTAAATATCTGGTTGGCTTTTGGTGTGTTAATTTTCATTTTCCTTTTCGGTCCGACCCGTTTTGTCTTGGATCTTATGTCGGACAGTATCGGTGCCTATTTTTCCAACTTTATCTTTATGACCTTCTGGACCGACTCGGTTGAACAAACGCCGTGGCTCGGCTGGTGGACAGTATTTTACTGGGGTTGGTGGATTGCCTGGGCGCCTTTTGTTGGCGGCTTTATTGCCCGTATCTCAAAGGGAAGAACCATCCGGGAGTTTATTGTAGGAGTGCTTGTAGT
Source organism: uncultured Syntrophomonadaceae bacterium (assembly GCA_964498375.1). Lineage (GTDB taxonomy): Bacteria > Bacillota > Dethiobacteria > DTU022 > DTU022 > JAABTH01. The sequence continues at coordinate 4,528 of CAZCHW010000180.1, forward strand.
ACCATTTACCATGACTGTTATCTGGTTTAATGTGGTTGGAGGCTCTGCTATAGACGCTCAGATTAACGGAAAAGCAGATATGTGGGGAGAAATACTGGCAGATACAGGAGCGGGCATTTATACTTTGTTAAGCGCGTTTCCTTTTGGCGGTATAGTAGCCTTTGTTGTATTTTTTAACTTGCTTACATTTATCGTTACCTCTGCCGACTCGGCGGCATTTTTTGTTGCCATGGTTCTTTCGAAGGGTAATCTTGAGCCGACTACAACAATGCGGATCATCTGGGGGATAGCCCTCGGAATCTCGGCGATTATTCTTACCC
>CAZCHW010000181.1:0-4839 GCA_964498375.1 uncultured Syntrophomonadaceae bacterium
TTTTTTTCATCCGCTTCCATTTGCTTCGCCTGCTTTCCCTGGTTTGCCAAGCTCTTAGAAGCATGGTTCGCTACTTAAATGCGAATATCCTGCAAATTTAACTGCGCAGTGTTACACCCAGCTCAGTCAGTGTTTTTTCTATTTGCTGAAGAACTTTGTTTACTTCAGCATCAGTCAGGGTTTTTTCTTCACCCCGGAAGGTAATTGAATAGGCAAGACTGCGCTTGCCTTCCGGAACCTGTTTACCCTCATAAAGGTCGAACAAGCTGATCTGTTCAATGATTCCCGCCCCTGCTTCGCAGATTACCTGTTCCAGTTCATAGGCAGAAAGCTCACGGGGGACCAGTAGAGCCAGATCGCGGATAGCTGCCGGGAAACGGGGGATAGCTTGCACCCGGGGAACCAGGTTGGCTCTACCAGAAAGTATAGAAAAATCGAGTTCACAGACAGTAACCGCCTGATCAATATTCCAGGTTGCAGCTATATCAGGATGCAACTGACCGATGAATCCGAGTTTTTCTCCGCCGAGGAATACAGATGCACTGCGGGTCGGGTGGGTAAAAGGCTCTGCTTCAGGAATAAAACGAACATCGTTAATCTGACAGCGCCTGAACAGAGTTTCCAGGACTCCTTTAATCAGGAAAAAATCGGCCTTTCTTGCCGGAGTGACCCAGTTCGGTTCCGGGCTGTCGCCGGTAACAGCCAGGCATATGCGCAATTTCTCTTCCGGTAAATCCTTTAGAGGAAGCCCTGTTGCTTCATAGACAACCCCTATCTCAAACAGAAGTTGGTTAAGCTGGCGATGATTCAAATTATGCTGCACGATCTTTAACAAGCCCGGTATAATTGATGTCCGCATAATCGCCTGTTCTTCTGAGAATGGGTTCTTAACCGGAATAGCCTGGAGACGAAGATCATCTTCAGCCAGCCTGAGGTTTTGCAACCCTTCCGGATTGATAAATGAATAGCTTATGCACTCGAAGAAACCACATGATACAAAGAGATTTTTTATGTCAGCAAGCAATCTCTCCTCCGCCGTTTCACGATTCTCTATCAGCGCTCCGGCGGGCAGGGTGGTTGGAATTTTATCATAACCGTTCAGGCGAGCTACTTCTTCAACGATATCCTCTTCAATTGTAATATCGGGTCTGCGCAGGGGAATCGTAATTTCCAGTGAATCATCCCGGTCGACATATTCAAATTGTAAACGCGTGAGAATATCGGTTATTATTTCCCGCTCGATCTTCATCCCGAGAATTTTATTGATTCTGTCTGGATTTACACTCACTACGACCGGTTTGACCTGCGAGTGGTTTACATCGATCACTCCGCTAAGGACCCTTCCGTCTACCAGTTCAGCTAGCAGAAGTGCTGCCCGGTTTTGAGCATCTAAAACCGCTTGATGATCAACCCCGCGTTCAAAACGTTGAGAAGCCTCAGAAGGCAGTGTAAACTTGCGGGCTGTCCTGCGTATACTGGTTGGATCAAAAGCAGCTGCCTCAACTAGAACCGTTTTGGTCTGTTCATTAATTTCCGTAGTTTCACCGCCCATAACTCCAGCCAGTCCGATCGGCTCTTTATGGTCGGCGATAACCAGGACATCAGAATCAAGTTTTCTCTTAACGCCGTCAAGAGTGACCAGATCTTCTCCTGTTTTTGCTCGCCTGACGATAATTTCCTTGTTACGGATCAGGTCTAAATCAAAAGCATGAAGAGGCTGGCCGTATTCCCACATAACATAGTTAGTGATATCAACAACATTACTGATTGGCCTGATTCCTGCTTTTAGAAGCCTTAGCTGCAGCCACAAAGGCGAGCGCCCGATCTTAATATCATCGACAACCCTGGCCGTATATCTCGGGCAAAGAGCCGGGTCTTCAACCTTGATTAAAGCCCTCTCCTCCGCCGGTTCACCAACCTCCTGAGGCAGCACAGCCGGCAGATTAACAGTGCGGCCGGTCAGGGCGGCAACCTCATACGCAACATTAATCATGCCAAGGCAGTCAGAACGATTGGGGGTCAGTTCAAGATGCAGAATGTAATCATCAAAACCAAGCAGGCGGTCCACAGGTTCACCCGGTAAAACCTGCTGGTCCAAAATTAATATTTCATCTTCAGCACCCAGCTCAAGACCAAGTTCCGAAGCTGAGCAGAGCATTCCTTCTGATTTGACCCCATAAAGAACAGCCTCTTCGATCGCCCGTGGGCCGGGCAGGGTTGAGCCGGGAGTGGCTGTAACAACTTTATCACCGACAACCATATTTCGCGCTCCGCAAACAATATGCAGAATTTGATTCTTTCCGATCTGCACATCACATAAAGTCAGGTTACTACGCCCGGGATGAGGTTCAAGCTTAACTATTTCACCTGCTACAACTCCCGGCATATCCGGGCCGAATCGTTCTACCGCTCCAACTTCAATGCCGGATAAAGTCATTTTTTCTGCCAACTGCCCGGCGCTAAGGCCCGGATCTATGTAGTCCTGCAACCACTGGTATGAAACTCGCATTAATTATTCTCCCCTACCGAAATATTTTTTAGACAAAACTAATTAGCTAGCCAAACTGACGCAAAAAGCGTAGATCGTTATTAAAAAAGAGGCGCAAGTCGCCAACCCCATATTTAAGCATGGCAATTCTTTCAACACCCATGCCAAAGGCATAACCGGTAACTTCACGGGGATTATAACCCGATACTTTCAATACATTAGGGTGGACCATTCCTGAACCGAGAATTTCAAGCCAACCTGTATCACTACAAACCCGGCAGCCCTCACCACCGCACATAATACAGGAAATATCAACCTCTGCGCTCGGCTCTGTAAAGGGGAAGAAACTTGGCCTTAATCGAATTTTCTGATCGGGGCCAAACATTTCCCGGGCAAACAACAACAGGGTTCCCTTAAGGTCGGCAAAGGTTATATTTTCATCAACAACCAGCCCTTCGACCTGGTGAAACATGGGCGAGTGAGTGGCATCGTCATCTCTTCTGAATACTTTCCCCGGCGCAATGATGCGCACCGGTAATGAAGGAGCCTGGTTCTCCATCACTCGAATCTGCACCGGCGAAGTGTGGGTTCTCAATAAAAGCTGAGAGGTTATGTAAAAACTGTCCTGCATATCGCGGGCAGGGTGATCAGCAGGAAAATTCAAGGCTTCGTAATTGTAAAAATCGGTTTCTATTTCCGGGCCATAGGCAACCTGGAACCCAAGCCCCAGAAATATATTTTTTATTTCGTCGGTAACCAGGGTGAGAGGATGTTTCTGCCCCAGAGTCATCGGTCTTCCTGGCATAGTAACATCAATTCTTTCCTTTTCCCACTGACCAGTTTTCTCCAGATCACGAAGTTCTAATTCTTTCTTTTCAAAAGCCTGCTCCAGTTCTGCGCGAAGAGTGTTTGCCTCTTTACCTACCAGGGGACGCTGGTCTGCAGAAACAGAACTGAGGCTGCGCAACAGGCCTGTCAGCTCACCCTTTTTGCCAAGAACACTTACCTTAATTTCTTTTAATTGCTCGAAACTGCGAGCCTGATCGATCTTTGCCCGGGTTTGCTGGTTAAGATCTTTTAATTTATTTAACACCAACCTGCACCTCCTAAAAATAAAAAAACCCTCCAATGAGGGACGAAAGTATACTTCCGCGGTACCACCCAAATTAGCCTCCGGGGCTCGCTTGGTATCGATAACGGGATTCCCGTTCCTGCCTAGTAGATGTTTTTACCGTTCAGCAGAAAACTCCGGAGCGAACTTCAACAGGGGCTTTCGGGCCAACTTTCAGTCATGGTCAACCTTCCTGAACCAAGCCTTATTCTGTTTACTTTTCTCCATCATCATTCTTGGTCACTATGAAAATATATAAGCATTATAGCACCTGCAGACTTATTCTTCAAGGGCAACAGGATTGCGGTACCTGTATATCTCAAAGATCAGGATACCCGCAGCTACAGCAGCATTTAAAGATTCAACATTACCTGCCAGATCTATGGTTACCTGCTGATCAGCTTGCTCAAGCAGCACTTTACTGATCCCTGAAGTTTCATTGCCGATCGCCAAGGCCAGTGGCTTGGTAAAATCAACTAAGCGATAATCCCGGCCAGTTCCACTTACAGCAACGACCAGTTCCAGCCCTCTGGCTTTAATTATATCTATAAAAGCGGGCAGGTCTTTTACCGGTTCTGCCTGCAGGCGAAAAATTGCTCCTGCCGTAGCCCTGAGTGCTTTCGGACTGTATGGATCTGTACATCCGGGGGTTAAATAAAGTTCTTTCACACCGGCAGCAGCAGCGGTTCTGATGATCGTTCCCATGTTTCCGGGATCCTGCAATTGATCTAAAATCACTACCGGTTCTTTAATTTCTTTTCTTGTTAGCGAAGCTATTCCGGCAGGATACGGAAATATTGCTGCCACCTGTTGAGGTGTGTCAGTATCAGCAATATAAGCAAAGAGTTGATCGGTCAATACAAACGTTTTAAAACAATCAGGTTGGGCATGGGCACAGATTGCCTGCAACCTGCTTTGATCAAAATTTTCGCCTATAAACAGTACCGCAGGTTTCAGGCCCGCGTTTAGCGCCTCACCAACCAGGTTTGGTCCTTCCACAGCTATAGCCCCCATTTTACGGCGATGGCTTCTGCTATTGGTTAGCTTTAGATATTCCTTAATCACGGGATTATCCTTGCTGCTTATTAAATTAACCATCTCAAATCCACTCCAGCTTTTTGAGGAACTTATTTTTACCAACGGCAACTATAAAGTCATCCTGATGAACAATTTCATCTGCTGCCGGCGCTATGTTGGTAGAAGCTCCACCGTTTGTCCGAAGCGCTATTACACTGATCCC
>CAZCHW010000182.1:0-4813 GCA_964498375.1 uncultured Syntrophomonadaceae bacterium
TCCTGTATCGTTGATGGTTGAAACCTACGGGACTGAAAAGATCCCTGTTCCAGTCATAGAGGATTTAATCCGCAAGTATTTTGATTTGCGCCCGGCGGCGATTATAGAAAACCTCGACCTGCGCCGGCCGATTTACCAGCAGGTGGCTGCTTACGGTCATTTTGGCCGGCCTGAACTGGATTTACCCTGGGAGCGGCTTGATAAGGTAGAGCAGTTGCAGGAAGCGCTTTAGCTTTAAATATTGCTTCGCACACCGGTGAAACAGAATTATTATTCAGGGCATGTTCAATCATGTCCTTTTCTTTTTACCGGACCGGGGAGGGATTTGCCGCCCGGTGTGGTAATAATATGTACATATGTTTGCATTTTCAACTCTGCACTGTTTTGTCCGAAGGAGGTGGTATCGCTGGATCGTTTCGAAGGCACCCTGGAAAGAATCAGGTTTTACAGTGAAGAAAGTTCTTACCTGGTCGGTTGTTTCCGCTGTTCAGATGGCCAGGCGTTGACTATTGTCGGTAATTTTCCTCCCCTGCAGGAAGGGGAAAATCTGGTTGTCAGCGGGCTATGGCAGACTCATCAGCGCTATGGCAAACAGCTGGCGGTGGACCAGTGGGAGCGACTGCTGCCGGTCACCGAAGAAGGTATGAAACGTTACCTTGCTTCCGGACTAATCAAAGGAATCGGACCGGTAACAGCAGAAAGAATTGTAGGTGCTTTCGGAATGCAGACTCTTGAGATTCTCGATCATGAACCGCACCGTTTGCAGGAAATTGAAGGGATCGGGGCGGTTAAAACGGCTTCAATTATTCAAAGCTACAATCGTTACAAAGATGTCCAGAATGTCCTGGTATTTCTACAGGGATATGGAGTCAGTGTCAGCCAGGCAATGCGGCTTTATCGCCGGTACGGGTCGGAAACGGTAGAACGGGTACAGGAAAACCCGTACCGCATGGCTGAAGACGTTTTCGGGATCGGGTTTAAAACAGCTGATAAGATAGCCCGCAGCATGGGTCTTGCTGCAGATGCCCCGGAGCGGGTGCAGGCTTCCATAAGTTATACCCTAAGCCGGGCAGCTGAGCAGGGGCATGTTTTTCTGCCTCGCCAGGTATTAATGGAAAGAGTCACAGAGTTGCTTGAGATAGATGGCAGCCAGTTAAAAGATGGCTATTTTGCTGAACAACTTGATTTAATGATCAAAGATAATCGACTTCACGCGGAAGAGCAGGGTGATGAAGAGGCAATCTACTACGTCCCCTTTTATCAGGCTGAACAGGGTGCTGCCAGACGATTGCTTGAGCTGAGCAGGCTGGCCAAACCATATGCTGCACTGCAGGCCAACCAGGCACTCGACCGGGTACGATACGATTGCGCGCATTTGACCGAGGAGCAGCTTGAAGTGCTGGGCAGAGCTCTTGAGAACGGAATCCTGGTTGTAACCGGGGGCCCCGGAACCGGTAAGACCACAACAATTAAAGCTTTGTTAACTTTATTTCAACTTATGGGTGAAAAGGTGCTTCTCGCCGCCCCGACTGGCCGGGCGGCCAAAAGGGTTACCGAGGCAACCGGTGCCGAAGCTTTTACTATTCACCGGCTGCTTGAATACAGTTTTTCTGAAGGCGAAGGGTTTCGGTTTCAGCGAAATGAAAAAAATCCGATCGAGGGCGGCGTGGTAATTATTGATGAAGCCTCGATGGTCGATCTGTTGTTGATGTACAACCTGCTCAAAGCTCTGCCTCCGGGATGTCGCCTGGTCATGGTCGGTGATGTTGATCAGCTTCCGGCAGTTGGGGCCGGTAACGTGTTGCGAGACCTGATCAGTTCAACTGCCATTTCCTGCGTCCGGTTAGGACACATTTTCCGCCAGGCCAGGGAAAGCATGATTATCGTCAATGCCCACCGGGTTAACCAGGGTGACATGCCTTATCTGAATGTGAAGAATAAAGACTTTTTCTTTATAAATGAAGAGGATGCGGAATATGCTGCACAAACTGTTGTGCAGCTCTGCAGGGAGCGCCTGCCCAATTTCGGGCCCTACGACCCATTGCTCGACTTACAGGTTTTGACTCCGATGCGGAAAACTGCAGCCGGGGTTGACCGCCTGAACCTGCTCCTTCAGGAAGCGCTTAATCCGCCGGCGCGCAATAAAATTGAGACCACCAGCAAGGGAACAGTCTATCGCCTCGGAGATAAAGTGATGCAGATTCGCAACAACTACCAGAAAGAAGTATACAACGGGGATATTGGTCTTATAACAGCGATCGATAAAGAAGAAGGCGAGCTGATTGTTACTTTTAAAGACCTGCTGCAGCCCCGCCCTGTAATTTATGACTTTACAGAGCTTGATGAACTGGTCTTATCTTATGCCGTATCAGTTCATAAAAGCCAGGGTAGTGAATACCCGGTGATCATCATGCCTGTTCTGACCCAGCATTATATGTTGCTGCAGCGCAACCTGCTCTACACCGGCATAACCAGGGCAAAAAAACTTGCTGTCCTGGTTGGCAGTAAAAAGGCACTGGCTATCGCTGTGCGCAATAATAAGGCCGAAGACCGTTATACGCTCCTGAGCGTCCGGCTGAATGAGGGCGCCAGCTGTTGAGCGGCAAGCTTGATATCAACAGGGGCAGCATTGTTGAACAGTTGCTAACGCTTGTTTTCCCCGAGCGCTGTCTTTTTTGCCGGACCCTGCTCCCCTACTCAGAAAAGGGTTTTCTCTGCCCGGAGTGCGGCAAGGGCTATACCGTAACCGGGTCAATTTGCCCCCATTGTGAACAGCAAAAGCACGGTCATACAGCATGTCGTTGTCTGCCCGAGGGATACCCGCTGAAAGCGCTTTTTGCCCTGAGCTTTTACGAGGAGAACTGGCGCACCCTGCTTCATGATTTAAAATATCATAACCGGCGTTCGGCAGCCAGGCCTCTGGGCCGGTGGCTTGGCCGGGAAATCAAAGCCGGCCGCTTTTGCTCACCTGACCTGGTAGTGCCTGTTCCCCTTCATCGCCGCCGCTTGCAGGAACGGGGCTTTAATCAGAGTGAGTTAATTGCCCGTTACATTGCCAAGGAACTGGAACGGCCACAGCTAAACCTGCTCGAAAGGGTCAAGGAAACCCGCTCGCAAACAACCATCTCGCGCCGCCAGAGGCGCGAGAATATGCATCGGGCCTTTCGGCTTCGTATCCCGCCTGAACAGGATCAGAAAATTTTGCTGGTTGATGACATCTTTTCAACCGGCTCGACTCTCACTGAAGCAGCATCGATACTGACTGGGCGGGGTGCAATTGTATATGGAACTGTTGTGGCCTACAACCGCCGGTTTAGCCTTTAAACTTATCTCCTGAGCAGGAATTTTTACTGGACTGGGGAATACTATTTGTAGTAAGATAGTTTGTAAAACTAACAGCGGGAGGCTGAAGAAAATGAAAATATCAGTGCGCGGCAAAAATATAGAAGCCACACCGGCCCTGATCGACTACGCTGAAAAAAAACTTAGCAAGCTTGACAAGCATTTCGATAAAAGCACGGATGCTCAGGTAGTTCTAAGTGTAATTCGCGAGGAGCATATTGTTGAGGTAACGATGAGCCTTAATGGATTAATCCTGCGCGGCGAAGAGTCGACAGGCGATATGTACGCCTCGATTGATATGGTTGTTGACAAGCTTGAAAGACAGGTTAAAAAGTACAAGACCAGGATGAACAAATCGCTGCGGCAGCGCGGAGTTCGGGTGATCAGTGAAAAAATGGCCGCTACCGGCCTGGAAGAACGAGCCGAAGAAGATGAATCGCCGCAGGTGGTTAAGACCAAGCGATTCACCCTCAAACCGATGAGCGCTGAAGAAGCAATCCTGCAGATGGATCTGCTCGGACATAATTTCTTTGTCTTCAACAATTCCGACAATGATTCAGTTAACGTAGTTTACCGGCGTAAGGACGGAAACTATGGCCTGATTGAATCTGAATAAAAGCTCTTTTAACCCGGCTTGTCACCGGGGCAAGGTAGAGTTTCGCGGTGGGAAGAGGTTTTTCTCAAATGACTGAAGGCGTAAGCGCTGTTATTTTTGAAGGAGCAGTACCGCAGAGCAGGGTGGAAGAGATGATGGTACAGGTTCGTCAGGCCGCCCTGCTCGATAACCTTGATAAAATGAAGCAGGTCGGTCTTTTTGAGAGGATCCTCCTGTTTACAAACCTTCCTGAACTGGTTGAACCGGCTGCAGCTCTGGGAGCTGAAGTAACCTTGAATAATCTTGCTCCGCAAGATTTCCATTACGGCCGACAACTGCAGGCGGTTGTTGCTGAACACCAGCTAAAAAGAGTCTTTAGTTTTAACGGGGCCGGATGTCCCCTTATTACCGTGGCTGAACTGGAGCTGATCTGTCGGCGTCTGATGGCCAGGGATAATTATGTTTACACTAACAATACTCAATCAGCCGATATGGTTGCTTTTACTGTAACAGATCAATTCGCTGCCGCAGCATTACCGGCTATGGACAACAGCCTGGCCCTGACCCTGCGTGATCAGCTGGGCCTTGAAATGGAGCTGATGCCCCATTCTCTGGGCCTTTTATTTGATATTGATACTCCGACAGATCTTCTCGTTCTTGGAGCCGGACCTCACTGCGGTTCACGCACCAGGGCTGCCCTGGCAGAATTTAATCTCGACTATTCAACTCTTGAGAGGGCTAAGCAGGTTCTGTCTGCAGAATATGAAGATGTCGTTTTGATTGGCAGGGTCGGTGCGCCGGTGATTGGCCGGCTTAATGCTCTGCTCAAGTTGCGTCTGCGAGTTTTTTCCGAGGAACGGGGGATGAAATCGCTTG
>CAZCHW010000183.1:0-4766 GCA_964498375.1 uncultured Syntrophomonadaceae bacterium
TGTCAAAGAACAGATGAAAACTTACTCTTTACTTTTCATAGCACGTCTTTTTGTTAGCTAGACCAATTAAACCTACTGCCTGCTGGTCAATAATAAGGGGAGCAAACATTACATTGTCTAACCGCATATGTCCTTCAGGTAAATATTCTACCCAATGGCTGTCTGCAAAGCTATTATCATAGACTCCTTCAAGAGAACGATAAGCAGTTTCCCTTAATCCTCTTATAGGCATCGGCAGATTTTCGTCGACTTTGCACATAAGGCCTCCTGAATCCAGGAACAGCACTTCGTTTTCTGATCCATCTGGACTTAAAAGTGCAACATAACCAGATGTAGCACCAGTAACCTTCTTGCATAAAGAAAAAATTTCTTTTGCGGATTCTTTAAATTCTTGCTGTTTTAATATAGCCCTGGCACTTTCTTTTAGCGCATCATATTCTACAATAATCAACTTTAATTCTGCTGCCAGTTCTTGTTTAGACATGTTGTCTATTTGTTCAAACTTCAATAGTGCCACATTCTTTCTCATTTTAGATTGGCTGAATTACCTCTATCTGACATCCAACGGGTTTCAATAATTTTAATAATTGTCAGGGGGACGGGGTTGTTGACAACTTTTTGTTGTCAACAACCCCGTCCCCCTGACAATTAGATTCTTGATAATAAGGCTACCGTCTCAACGTGGGTGGTGTGGGGGAACATATCGACAGGTTGAACTTTTTTTGGTTGATATGAACCGTCTGAAAGTACGCTGAGGTCCCTCGCCAGGGTGGCCGGGTTGCAGGATATGTATATAATTGTTTCCGGGTTAATTTTATTTATGTCCTGTAGCAGTTTTACGGAACAACCGTTGCGTGGTGGGTTTAAGCAAACCAGGCGTGGTTTGTCTGCTTTTTCCAACAGCTCAATGCTCGCCTCAGCTGTCCGGTGCAGAAAGGTAACATTTTCAACGCAGTTTAAACGGGCATTTCCCCTGGCATTGATGATTGCTTCGCTGGTTGAATCGGTGCCGGTCACTTTTAAGGCTTTCTTGCTCAGGAATAAGGTGAAGGTTCCCGTCCCGCAGTACAAGTCGAAAGCTGAGCTGGTGTTGCCGGCAAAAGTAGTGGCAATATCGTACAGTTTTTCCGCCTGCCCGGGATTTACCTGGAAAAAGGACTGCGGCGCCAGGTTGTATTGAAACTCTGCTATATTTTCGGTTAATTCAGCACTTCCGGCTAAAATGGTCAGGCCTTTGTTTTTCATCCCGGCAGGCAACAATACAACTCCGCTGATTAATTTTTCTGCTTCAGCATAGAGCAGCGCTGCCAAATCTTTAAGTCGGTTAATGTAGGTCCGGCCGACAGACGCTTCGAAGGCAATTACTGCTTTTCCATCTGCGAAAGATGTCCTGATTGCAGCGCCACTTACCGGCAGGTCGATGGTTGATGAAATATTATACTTTTTTATAAAATTCTTTAAGGCTCGGCGCAGGGCATTGATCAGCATTTCGTTGGCCGGATGCTGCACAGGACACTGGTTAATATCAATAACCCGTTTACTGGCGGGGGCAAAAAAACCAACATTTATTTTTCCCTGTTCAAGATTAAAGTGAATCCGTGCTTTATTGCGAAAGTGCCAGGGGTTGGCCATACCGACGACCGGATCAACTTGAACATTCAAACCGGCCAGACGTTTCAGACTCTGAGCAACCACTTCCCGCTTCCACTTTAGCTGTTCTTCGTAAGCGAAATGTTGCAATCGGCAGCCACCGCACTCGGCAAAAAAAGGGCAGGCTGCATCAACTCGCTTCGACGAAGTATCTAGAATCTTTTCCAGTCTGCATTCTCCGTATCTGCCACGATTTTTTGTGATTTCAGCTCTGACTGTTTCTCCGGGCAGAGCACCGGGAACAAAAAGGGTAAAGCCTTCAGCTTTACCCACACCTTCACCACGATGGTTTAAATCGGAAATGACCAGCTCATAGCTAGTGCCTGCCAAAAATGTTTTACCGGAATTGACTTGTTCCATATTTTAACCTACTTTACTTGATCAATCTGGATATGTAGAGGATCAAAACTGCTCCAAGGAAGGATACTAAAATTGTGGTTAAATTAAAACCACTGACAGCGTTAGTTATATTAAATACTGCACCGGCCAGCCAGCCACCAACCAGGGCGCCAATTACTCCGATCACCATGTTACCGATTAAGCCGAATCCTTTGCCTTTCATAACCAGGCCGGCCAGCCAGCCTGCAATTATACCGACAATAATCCATGTTAGAAGACCCAAAAACGACACCTCCTAATATAATTATCAGATCTATTTATATTTTAAGCTATTAGTGGCTCTTTTACAAACGGCTGACTTTATAAAGGGCAAAGTTATTTAGATGCTGTCTGCAGCCGGTTTAAATTAATAGAAAAATATTCGCTATGTTTTTTAATTAGCCATATTGCCAGGATAAAGGAAAATAAATCGGCAACAGGAAAAGCCAGCCAGACTCCGGTTAAACCGAAAAAAGGTGGCAACAGGAAAAGCATAGGGATTAAAAAAAGAATTTGCCGGGCCATGGACATGACAAATGCCTCTTTCGCTTTACCCAGAGCCTGGAAAACTCCGCCGGTTACCATTTGAATACCGATTGTTATTGTTGCGGCAAACAATATGCGCAACGCAGGAATACCCATCTCTACCAAAACCGGGTCGTCGGTAAAAATTTTCATCAATAAACCGGGAATAGTTGTCACCAGCACCCACGAGAAGAGAGCTATTGCTGTTGCAACTTTTAACCCCAGAATTACTGCTTCATTAACCCTTCTTTTCTCCCTGGCCCCATAATTAAAACCGACCAAAGGAAGCAGCCCCTGGACAACTCCGAGAATAGGCATCAGGGTAAACATCATCACCCGATGAATAATTCCCAGGGTAGCGATTGCAAGATCGCCGCCGTAGTGCACCAGCATATTGTTTGCAATTATCATCATAATACTGGAGGCTCCCTGCCGGATAAAGGCCGATGCTCCAACAGCTAAAATTTCCCTGATCAAAACAAGACGGGGTGCTATAAAAAGCAGGGAGAGAGTAAGCGAACTCTTTCCTGAAAAGAAATAATAGAGTAGATAAGCCGATGTCAGCACCTGGGCGGTTACTGTTCCATAAGCTGCCCCCTGCATGCCCAGACCCATACCGAACATGTAGATCGGGGTAAAAATAATATTCAGGGCGGAAGAGATGATCATTGTTGCCATGGCGACCCGGGCATTTCCCTCTGCCCGAACCACGTTGTTTACTGCAAAGCTAAATGAAAAAAATGCGGTGCCGTATAAAATGATACTTAAATATTCACTGCTGTAGGGCAAAATTGAGTCGCTGGCTCCAAAAAGGCGCAGCATGGGCGTTAAAAAGGTCAGGCCCAGCAGTACCCCGCCAATCCCGGTGACCAAGATCATCAGCAGGATGTTGCCAAATGCCCTGTTGGCTTTTTCGAGCTTGCCTGCACCCAGCGCCCGTGAAATTACTGAAGCTCCACCGATACCAAAAGCACCGCTGATTGCCATAATAATCATCACCAGCGGAAAGGTTATAGCTACAGCAGCAACTCCGATTGTTCCTACTCCCCGGCCGATATAAATTGCATCTATGACTGAATGCAGGGCTGTAGCCAACATACCCACCGTTGCCGGAATAGCCAGGTCAGCCAGTAGCTTTGGTATAGGGGCGCTGCCCAGTCTTTCGCTTTGATCTTTCATATAAGCCATCTCCCAATAGGCTGAACAAATTTTAAGTTTAACCTTTAAATTATACACTATATTTTGCCATGATGCATTGAAAATATTCTTGAAGGGCACAGTCTGTCAGCATGACCTTGATTTAATGATTGAATATGATAAAATTACTAAGGCAAGTGATAGAACAGGTAACTGATCCTTCTGTATAAAGTTGTGATAATTGGGCAATGGAGGTTAACTATGAACAAGATCATCCTGGTAATCATCGTTCTATCCCTGCTGGTTCTTCCTGGCTGTGGCAGCGATGAACCTGCAGTGGTTGACGAAAACATGATAACCATTGAAGTGACAAATAAAACTGAGGATATAATTATTTCCTGGGCGGCATTTTTCGGCCCTGGTCTAGATGAATGGGGAACGGAAATGTTGCAGGACAATGTAATAGAGCCAGGAGCGACTTTTGCCTTCGAAATGCCAGAGGGTGTATATGACCTGGCCCTTTTTACTTATGAATATTATATAGTTCATAATGAGTGGGGCATTTCTGAATCAACCTCAATCGATGTTGGTGGTAATGGCAAAGTTCCGGTAGTTTTTGTAAATGAGTCCGAGCATGATGTGGTTCAGCTTTATATCTCTCCCACAGATAGCGATGACTGGGGCAGCGATTGGACAGGAGAGCAAGGCGGAATTATAGCCGAGACTGGTGGCTGGATCTATTTTATTGAGCCAGGCAGTTATGATATCATGATTATTCAATCCGGCGTTGATGAACCCGTGATATCGCTGGAGAATGAAATTAATGAGCGCCGAACCATTTTTATCAATTAGCTGCGACAAATATGGAAACTAAAAGATCTGGGGAGCCTGCTGTTATTAGCAGGCTCTTTTTGATCGTTTCTCTCCAAATAGGCACAGCCAGGTTTAATTGGTTTGTATACCCTCTGTTGATTTGTTCTTACACTATTCAGATGAATATAGGTTTGTTATTAATATATTCTGATCAAGTCCTAAATTGTGTGTAAAAACATTTTCGGTCAGAACTAAAAGCTTAC
>CAZCHW010000184.1:0-4731 GCA_964498375.1 uncultured Syntrophomonadaceae bacterium
ACCACAGCTAAAAAAATGGCAAACAGAAAACCCATCAGCCATTTAGCCAGCAGGACCTCGTTCAGTCTGGCCGGGCTGACCAGCATCGCCGAAAGAGTTCCTCTTTCCTTTTCCTCCACCAGGCTGGCACTGGGCACCCACATCCCCGACATTACCAGAGCATAAAATACAATAACCGGAATTAACCGGATCGAAAGCGGTAGTCCCGGCTCGCCAAAATATATAGTTTCAACCTCAACCGGGGCAGGGCTTCCTTCTAACTGGCGGATCAACTCAATTGCTGTAACGGCGATGATGATCCGGTTTGAAGCATGGCTCTCTCCGCTCATGTAAAAAGGCAGAGCTGGTTTTTCTCCAGCCCTGACTGCCTGATCAAAGTTAGCCTGCAAAACCAGGCCGGCATCAAAATCATGATGTTCAACCTGCTCAATCAATCGGTCAGCACTATCGACCAATGATACAGAAAATCCTTCCAATTCCTGGACACGGACAGTTAACTCAGATTGACCAAGATCAACTAGACCGAGCCGGGGTTTAGGTTCAAATAGCGATCCGAAGGCTACCTGGAAAAGAAAAGTAAGGGCAAAAGGCATAATCAGAGCCCAGATAAAAAATGATTTACGGGGGCCGACAGCAAAATCTTTTAACAAAATAGCCACTACCCGCTGAATCATTATAGCGTTGCCACCTTCCGTTTTAAAACAAATAAACCGGCCAGGTAAATCAGCAGAACCCATAAACCAGCATAGCCAAGCGCTGCCAAAGATTCGTTCCAACCGGCATTGTGCACTGTGACAGAGTAAAGCAAGTCGACAATCGGATAACTGGGCAAAACTTTCACCCAGGTTGCCACCGATCCTGGGAATAAAACTGCAAATGCAGGGATCAAAAGGGGAATCAGGAACAGCAGGCTGAACATGAGCTGGCCGATAAAATCTTTACCCGCTGACCCGACCAGCATGGCTACAGCAGTAAAGAGCAACGACCCGAGAATGATGGTAACTAAAAGCAGACTCCAATTTTCTGGTGTAAAGGCTCGAATAAATAACAGGACGATCAGCCCCTGGACTAAAGCCAGGACAGTACCAAAAATTGTTTTCGACAATAAAAAATGCTTCACTCGCAGCGGGGTAACCAGCAAGGCCGAAACTGTTTTTTGCAATACTTCATTTGAGATAAGAGACGCCATGGCAAATGTTTCCATCATCAAGATGAAAAAGGCAATCAGAGGCCTCATTCTGGATTTTAAAGAAATTTGATCTCCTAGGCGGTCTGTACCAAGAATTATCGCTTCATCGGCAGGCAGCTCTACCGGTAAATCATAACCGGCCAGCTGGTAAGCCAGCTCTCGGATAAATGCCTCCATCGCCCCCCGCAGCTCTTCAGGAACGGCTGCATCAGCATAAACTTTAACCTGCGGTTTTTGATTCAGCACCGCCTCACCAAAAAAAGCCGCCGGAAAAGCAATACCGATTTGCAGATTAACTTTAGAGGCGTCTGCAGGTTTTTTAGCCTCCCCACCAGGTTCATAAACAATTTTTTCTCCTGAATCCAAAAGGTAAAGTTCAGCTTCGCCACTGATTACCCGGCGCAAATCTGTTTCTTCGGCAAGCTCAATCAGCAGCAATCCTTCCTCCCTAAAAGCTGTATCCAGTTCCTCAAGTTCTTCTAACAGGCCGAGAGGTAATCCCCGGTCAACAAGCAGCTCTTTACTGTCTTCAACCATGGTTTGAAGCGGTGGGCTAATCGCCAGGGTCAATTCTTCCTCAACAGTATCGGGCACCAGCCAGAATACACCGATAAATATTAATAGACCGAGCAGGGTCAGGAAGAGGTAAACCTTATTACGGCTATAGAGCAATAGATCCTTTCTTAACATGGCCGAGAGCAATAATCGGTTTGTTAAAGATTCTTTCATCCTGCCAGCCTCCTGCCGGTCAGGTGAATAAAAATTGCTTCCAGGGTTGCTTCTTCGGTATGGATAGTCATTAAATCAGGTGAAGCGGCCAGGCGGGCCAGGTCAGCGGATGATCCATCGCCATCGAGAGGCAGTTTAATCTCGCGCACTCCACTGCCGTCACGCAAGCGCACCCGAACGGATCTTTTTCCATACTTGAGTTTCAGATTTTCCGCTGTATCAAGTGCTACAATTTCACCATCATTAATAAAGGCAACCCGGTCTGAGAGTTCATCAGCCTCCATCATATTATGAGTGGTCAGTAATACTGCAGCTCCGCGCTCAGCTTCTTCCTGTATGGTTTTTCGAATCGAAGCAGCAGTTACCGGATCAAGACCATCGGTAGGTTCATCAAGAAAGAGCACATCTGGATTATTTATAAATGCCCGGGCAATCATTAATCTCTGCCGCATACCTTTGGAATAATTAGCCACCCGATCTTTGGCGCGGTCAGCCAGGCCGACCCTTTGCAGGGCTTCCATGGAAGGCGGTTTCTTAATCCCAAAAAGTGAGGCAAAAAAATTTAGATTTTCCAGGGCAGTCATTTCAAGGTAGAGATTTTTTTCTTCAAAAGAGACGCCAATCCGGGCTTGAATTGTCGGATCATCCCGTCCGATATCCCGGCTCAGGATCTGCGCCTGTCCCCCCATCAGAGCAAGCTGTCCGGTTAAAACCTTAATTGTCGTTGACTTACCAGCACCGTTCGGTCCCAGGAACCCTAATATCTCTCCGGGGTAAACTGCAAAACTAATATCTTTTACCGCTTGCAGATGACCATACCAATGGCTCAGTTTATCCACCATAATCGCCGGGGCAGCAGAATTACTGCGCTGCCTGGGCAAATCCACTTCTTTAACCTGCGCAGCCGCACCCATAAATTTCCCCTGTTGCCATTTTCCTTTGTAAACCTGCCCATCAGTTTTTACCAGCACTCCTGACCCATGTTCCCGGCCGGCATAAAAATCCCCTTTATAGGTTGCCCCACCGCCGTAAATTAGAACACCCCGGCCATGGGGTTTGCCATTTTGCCATTGGCCATCATAACGTGTGCCATCTGCTTTTACATAGCGTCCTGTCCCGTGAGGTTTGTTATCCTGAAGTTCTCCGGCATACCGGCCACTCATCCAATCAATCGCTTTACCTGGCGCCGTTCTTGTCTGTGCACTCATTGCTCATCTCTCCTGACCTGACCTGCTATCACCGGGTAATATTAATTCGCAATACTATCTGTTAATTCTATTATTTGTGAATATTTCCTGCCAGAAAATAATCACATCTCTGCTTTACGTGAATAACGTTTTTTGTAGATGTATCGCATCAAATGACATTCCAGGCGATTTATAGGCTTTGTCACTCCAAAGTAGGTGCCGGCCAGGTAAGCGCGGCAGTTTTTTTCTACAATCATTGCTGCTGCCCGGGCATCTTTTAAATCAGGACCACAGCATAAAGCGCCCTGGTTGTGCAGTAACACTGCTTCACGTTTTCTCAGGCTGGCTACAACCCTCTTTACCGCCTGCTGATCCTCAAGTCGATGAAGATCAACTTTCGGGGCCGATATCCCCACAATCTGGGCAAAATCATCCAACAGAGGGTAAACTGACTGTCCCACTACAGATTGGGCGACCATGTTTTTTCCCCGGCTGTGAACAATCGCCCCCACTTCCCTGCGCTTCAGGTATATGGCACGGTGGATTGCTATAGGGCGGACAATGTGCTGCTCCTTGGGTCCGACATATTTGTGATCTGCAAGTGGAATCCGAAGCACCTTACTATCCAGGGGATTGTCGCAACCGGTATTTTCCTGATCCAAATAAAAAAGCAGATGATTTTCCTGCCGCTCACTGCTGTATAAATATTCTCCAGCAGGTTCTGCCTGTGATACCGTTTGCCCTGTTGCAAGTTCAAAATAATAATTGAAAAAATCTTCTTCCCTGTAAATCTTGCGTCCACTTAGCTCAAGATAACGGTCGATCAGGGTTTTTTTGCAAAAATGCTCTAATCGCTCGGCCACCTTAAAAACTTCACTGCTGCATGAACCCAGACAAAGGGCTCCGTGAGCAGCCATCAAATAAGCCTTCTCTTCTGAATTCTGTATCACTACCGCCACATTTTTACGAAGAGCTTTACTGCCCGGCAGGCCATAGGGGATATGTCGGACCATTCGACCTAATACAAGTTGATCCTCATTATTTAGAACCGGAAAATCAAGACCAAGCGGACTGAGTGCTGAAGCTTCGGTCTGGTGCGTGTGAATAATAAAATTAACATCTTTTCTCACACGGTAAACAGCAGCATGCATTCCCTTTTCAGATGAAGGGGCCAGGTCACCCACATAGCTGCCGTCGGCAATGTTAACCGTGACAATCTCAGCAGGAGTTATGTGGTCATAGGCCAATCCACTGGGGGTAATGACAAACTGGTGCGCACTAATCCTGCAGCTTACATTCCCCCAGGTCCTGGCGATCAGACCCTGGCTCAGTAAACGGCGCCCCGCCTCTACCACTTCCTGCCTTGCCCGTTCAAGCTGTAGCGGCATCGACAATTACCTCCCCCGATTGTTTATCTTCAGCTGACCGCACTGAAAGCTTATTACCTCTCAACTGGCAGTAGTCGTTTACTAAAGTGGCGCAACATTGGCAAATACTCGTTCAAAACAGGCGAGGGCGTCATCGATCATTTCATTATTGTAGGCAGCGCTGGTATAAATACGGCTTCCAGCCAGGGTTACCAGACCTTCAGCCATGTAGGCCGCCCCCATATGTTCCATCTCTTTT
>CAZCHW010000185.1:0-4730 GCA_964498375.1 uncultured Syntrophomonadaceae bacterium
CGCATCTCTATCTCCCGAACCGGGCATCAAAACCATAAATTCATCACCACCAACCCGGGCAAGAACATCACCTCGGCGCAGCGGGGCAGCCAGCAGCTGGCTGCAGGTGACAATAATCTGGTCGCCCTTTTTCTGCCCGAAAGTGTCGTTAATCAGTTTAAGGCCGTCAAAATCGGCAACCATTACCGTAACCGGGTAAGAATCGCTTTCACGCAGCCGCTCCAGCTCATTTTCAAAATAAGCCCGGTTGTATAAACCAGTCAACGCATCATGAATACTTAAATACTTAATCTGCTCTTCATAGTGACGCTGTATCTTACGTATTGCCGCATCGCGCAGTTCCCGCTCCACGGCAGGAGCCAGGCGGGCTAATTTATCTTTCATAATATAATCCTGGGCTCCGGCACGCATTGCATCAACAGCAATATCTTCACCGATTGTACCGGATACTATAATGAAAGGCAGGTCTCTACCACTTTCTTTCAGAACACGCAGCGCTTCCGGGGCACTGAAACGGGGCATGGCATGATCAGAGATAACTATTTGCCAGTCATCCCGGGCCAGTTCCTGTTTAAGCCCTTCTTCAGTTTCCACCCTGGCATAAACGGTTTCATAGCCGCCCTTTTGCAGAGCCCGCAGCATCAACAGAAGATCATCTTCAGAGTCTTCAACAATCAAGGCTTTTAGTAACGGCATTAAAATACCTTCCTGTCTGAATACGGCATCAACCTGTTTGAATTAGTAACAAATTATAATAGTATTGTAACTGATTACAACCTGTTCGCCAAGCCCAAAATACATTTACTGTTAGATCTGGAGTCTGCCGCCATCGCAACGCCAGTTTAACAGGGAGGAGCCGGGAACTTGATTCGTCTCCCGGCTTCTCCCTGCAGCTTAAAATCTTCGTTTAAACCTATTGGTATTTAAATTTCTGCAGCTCCTGGAATAGTCTTTCCGAAGAGGCGCGCAGTTCTTCTGCGGTTGCCGCCATTTCTTCCATGGTCGATGATTGTTCTTCAATGGAAGCGGCCATCTCTTCACTGCCGGCGCTCAGTTCCTGGGCTGCCGAAGCAGTTTCCTCCACCCGCTGGGAAATTCCTTTTACTTCGTCAAGAATCATGAAAAAGGTCTGCCCTGTGTTCGCGACTATTTCAGTTCCCGATTCTACATCCTTCACTCCTATATTCATACTTTCCAGGGCTTTACGACTCTCTTCCTGGGTTGATTGGATTAACTCGCCAATTTCTGTAGCTGCCGACGCTGATTGCTCTGCCAGTTTGCGCACTTCTTCGGCAACCACGGCAAAGCCCCGGCCCTGTTCACCGGCCCTGGCCGCTTCAATAGCAGCGTTCAGGGCTAACAGGTTGGTCTGGTCGGCAATGTCGGTGATCACCCCAAGAATTTTACCGATATCGTTCGAACGCTGGTCCACTTCAGTGATTACAACCTGCAGCTCGCTGACCCGCTCGTTAATCACTTTCATTTGATCTACCGCTGCTTCAATTGCCTGGTTTCCCTCTTCCGCCTTTTCAAGAATTCTGGCGTTCGCCTCTGACATCTCCTGGGAGTTATTACTCAAGTTCTGGGCATTAGCGGCAAATTCATTGGTTGAGGCAGAAATTTCTTCCAGGGAGGAACTCATCTCTTCAGAAGCGGCGGATACTGATTCGCTGCCCGAGTTAACTCCCGTTGCCATCTCCACTGCCTGGCTAATCAGGCCGCGCAAGCTTTCACTCATCGAGTTGAAAGCCTGGGCCAGCTGGCCGATTTCATCTTTTCTTTTTACTTCAGTCGATACGGTAAAATCGCCGCCTGCTATTTTACCAGCCACTATTGCCATAGACTGGACCGGCTTGGCGATACTGCCGGCTATCAGGAAGCCGAGAACTATAATTGCGATCACGCTGAACGCAATCACCGCAATCATGAAAGTGCGCATGGCATTAACGGCGCTAAAAACCTCAGCCTGATCAACCTGCACCACAAAGCCAACCGGTTCATCACCGAGCATGCTGACTTTCAGAGAGCCGATTACCGGTTCTCCCAGGTAATTGGTGTAGCGCTTTATTTCATGAAATTCAAAATTTCCAGCCTGTATCGGGCCAACCAGGGGCTCGGTCGCTTCACTCTGCATGGTTGCAGCAAGTGCCGCGCCGGCGGAAAGTTCACCGTGCCGCATATTGGTGAGCATCGTAAAATCTGACCGCACCAGGTAACCATCAGTGGTCTCACCGATCGCATCCATGCCCTCATGCACTGTCCGGTCTATAATCTCATCTGACATAACTATATTTAATGTTCCAACCTGGGCTCCCGAAGTTCCTCCACTATAAACTGGAGCGGATAAAGTAAGGGCATTTGCATGGATAACATCTGAGTAAAACAGCTCCGACCAGGCATCCTGACCGTTTAAAGAATACTGCATGTAGTCCCGGCCAGACAGGTCTGCCCCTAAGACCTGCTGGCCTGAATCAGTACTAAAAACAGCGCGGCCGTTCATATCGGTGACAAAAACAAAACTGTAACCAAATTCTCGCTCTGCCGTCCGAAGCAGATCGTTCATAATCGCCACCCGGGCCTGCCATTCAGGAGCAGCAGTACTCCCAGCCACTTCGTTTAAAATATTCAGGCTTTCATAAAGATCGCGCGTTGTCGCCAAAACCCGGCCGTCTCCTACCCGTTCATGATAAAAATCGATCAGAATTTCATTTTTTGTATTTGCATAAAGGGCCAGCTTTTCTATTATTTCCTCTTCTATGTTATTAGTGGCCATGCTATAACTTAACAGGCCGACCACGGCGACAGGAATTATCCCAATCGCCAAAAACAGTAAAACCAGTTTAACTTTTAAGGTCATGCTGCTTATCCTCCTTCAGTTAAATAAACGGCTTAACGGCCTGCCGGAACAGTCCGGGTACAGGTAGATCTAACTGAACTATATCAATAAAAAAAGCAGGCATGAATGGGAACTATCCCCATTCATGCCTGCCCTGATCCCCATTTTGCAGGTTTTTGTTTTTCAATAAAGTTGCCTATTATTGTGACAAGGTAAAGTAAAAAGTTGCTCCTTTTCCAGTTGAAGCTTCAGCCCGGATATCCCCGCCGTGCCGCCTGACAATCCGGGCGACAATACTTAAACCAATTCCGGTCCCGGGGAAATCCTTCTCGCTATGCAGGCGCTGAAAAGCATTGAAAAGTTTTCTGCTGTACTTCATATCGAAGCCGACCCCGTTATCCCGGATAAAAAAAACTGCCTGGCCTGCTTCTTGCCTGCAGCCGAATTCAATTACAGCCTTCGGCTGGTGAACGGTAAATTTCCAGGCATTGTCGAGCAGGTTTTCCAGAGCAATGCGCAGTAGGGCTGTATCTCCTTTAACCACCACGGCAGGTTCAACTATTGCTTCTACCTGGCGTGAAGGCTCTTTCTCCTGGAGCACCTTCAGGTAGACAGAGACCAGAACGCTTAATTCAACAGGTTCAATTTCTATGTCCTGACGGCCAACCCGGGATAATTTGAGCAAATCATCAATTAAATCTTCAAGGCGGTTGGTGGAATTGATAACTCTACTAAGATAATCAAGTCCTTTCTGATCAAGCTGGTCGCCCCATTCCTCAAAAAGAGCCCGGCTGAAACCATTAATTCGGCGAACCGGGGAACGCAGGTCGTGGGATACCGAATAGGTAAATGCATTCAGCTCGCGATTGATTTCTTCCAGTTCGGCAGTACGCAGCTTGACCCGTTGGTCCAACTCCTGGTTCAAGTTTATAAGTTCCTGTTCGGTGCGTTTCAGATCGGTAATGTCCAGAGCGGTATCAAGAACCCCGCAAAACTTGCCCTGTCCGTCAAAAAGCGGAGTTCCGGTCACACGCCAGTAGGTACCGTCAGGTGACTGGTGGATACCGCTAACCCTGGTTGCACTGTGAAAAGCTTCCATGATCGGACATTCCGGACAGGGCTCAGGCAGGTTATAATAGGCGGTGTAACATTTTTTTCCCCTGTATTGAGAACTTCCTGAGTGGTCAGGATCGGTCGGGTTGTCGTTCGTCCAAATGATCTCCATCTTCGGGTTGAGGTAGGTAACCCGTTCAGCCAGGTTATTGAGAATAATTGATTTTTCACGTTGCTCGTCAAGCAGCGTTTCCTGCTGGATTTTATGCTCGGTAATGTCAAAGGCGTAGTGCAGGTAATAATCTTCTGACAGGGGGGTCCAGTAGGCTTCCCAGGTTCTATCGAGCACATCTACTTCAATTTGCTGTTTTTCATCCATCTCCCAAAGGTTGGGAGCCCGGCAAAAAGAGCACGGCTGCCTGTATTCCGGCCAGCTGCTGTAACAGGTTTTGCCAATTTTTGCCCCGGCCAGGGCTGCCGCCTTATTAAGAGCAACAATTTCTCTGCTTCCCCTGCGCAGCACCATCGCAATGCAGGGCATGGCATCGAGAAGAGCCTGGTTGTAATCCGTAATTTCCGTCTTTTTGTTATGCCTTTCCGAAGCGGAGTGTTCAGCCATTTTGTTTTTTCCTCTTTCGGAGGTAAAAATTTATGATAGCACATTGATATAAATAATTATATCAATTATTATGTCACATCAATAAGGTAAATAAAAGACCCATTTGCTACAGCGGTGTTTAAAAATAGAAGTTCGAAGAAAAGTTATAAATTGGTAAACCCAAACTTTTTCGCCAAAGCTTTTAATTCCCGGTCATATTTTAACTGTAACTTATCTTTTATA
>CAZCHW010000186.1:0-4727 GCA_964498375.1 uncultured Syntrophomonadaceae bacterium
GACAAAGCAGGGGTAACCAAGTTCACTTTCACATCTTTTCACCCACTGATCTTCTTCACCTTTCCACTGCCAGCGGTAAAAGTAGAGATAGGGGGCAACCGGTAAACCATTAGCCCTGAACAATATTTTCATAAATACTTTATCCATCCCGGTGCTCGAGGCCAGCACACCTGAACCGACGTAAGGTAAACCAGCCATCTCAAACAGCCCCTGGATAGTGCCGTCTTCTCCGTAGGTGCCGTGCAGAACCGGAAAAGCAAGATCCAGGGATTCAAAAACCCAATGATCCGAAGATGAGCCGTTCTGGACCAGTAGCCCCGGCTGACGGGGGTCAGCAAGCATTACAGCAGGCCAGGCTTTTTCAGGCTGACGGTTTTCCCACAGGGCTGACCAGGCATCGGGCCCGGTAATCCATTGGCCTTCACGGGTTATACCGACCGGGACTATTTCATATTCGGACGGATCTATCGCCTGCATGATCGAGGCTGCCGAACGCAGTGAAACAACATGTTCACCCGATCGGCCGCCAAAAAATACTGCTACTTTTTGCTTAGACATAAGTGTTCAACTCCAAATTATCCAGAAAATTTGTTGCCGGAGGCTTTTTGATTATATCATAACTGCTCCCGGGCCTGCAGATTCGCTTTAAACCCGATCACCAATGTAATATAATTGTAACGGCAGGCCTGCTTTCTGGCAGGCCGAACCGCACACTGAAAGCGAGGTTTTTTCATGACAACACCAGCTGTTATACTTGGTGCCAACTTCTATACCGCCCTTGGCGCTATTCGCTCCCTTGGCCGCCGGGGTGTTCCGGTTTACGCACTCGATTATCATTTTCCGACCGCATATGCTTTAGCTTCGCGGTACGTAACAGAAAAGGTAGTATGCCCTGATATTAACGAGGATGAAGAGGGCTTGCTTAATTTTTTGCTTTCCTTCGGCCGGCGCTTTAACGAGCGCCCTGTATTAATGGCAACTGCCGACAGCTACGCTCTTTTAATTTCTCGCCATGCCACCGCGCTAAACCGCTATTATCGCTTTCCGGAGATGCCGGAAGGCTTGCTTGAGCAGATAATAGACAAGCAGGGATTAAATAACCTGGCAGCCGAACACCAGCTTCCGGTTCCCCAAACTTATAATGTGACCCGGCAGAGCAAAATTGCAGAGATAGCCGCTGAAATAAGCTATCCCTGCATCATTAAGCCTGCTCTTTCCCACAAGTTTGTCAAAGTCTTCCGGCAAAAATGCCTGTTTGCCGGCGATGCCGATGAACTGACGGCCCTGTTGGCTACAGCTCAGCAAAGCGACCTTGATGTGATGGTGCAGGAGGTTATACCCGGTTTTGACGATCATATGTATGTATGCGACGTTTATGTCGACCGGCAGGGAAAGGCCACCCATACCATGACTGCCCAGAAGCTGCGTCAGTTTCCGATTAATTTCGGTTCTTCAACACTGACCCGACATAAACATGTGCCTGAACTGGTAGAGCTGGGCCTTGATTGCATGAAAAAGCTTAATTACAGGGGCTACGGTGAAATTGAGTATAAGCAGCACGAACAGACCGGTCGCTTTTACATGATAGAGATCAATGCCCGCTTAAGCACACTGAATATTTTATTTGACAAATGTGGGGTTGAATTTACCTATGCTATGTACCGAGACCTGATCGGGGATCCGCTTCCGCAAAAACATTTAACCGAGGATCAGCCCTGGGTTTTCTGGCATGCTTACGAAGACCTGATCAGCTCTATTGCTTACCTGCGCACTAGACAGTTGAGCCCGGGGGAAATTCTGCGCCCCTGGTTTCGCTACAGAAAGGCTCATGCGATCTGGGCGGCAGATGACCCCCTGCCGCTTATCGCTTTCGGCCGGGTTATTTTAGGCAAGATAACCGGCAGAATAGGCCGGTTATTCACCGGCAGGTAAAACAACTTTCCGATTGATTATTTTTGAACAAAGAGACGGCCCGGAAGCCGTCTCTTAATTTTATAGCAGATGATCTTTGATAGGTTGTCAGCGTTTTATTCGTCTTCTTTTTCCGCTTTAGTGGCAGCAACAATCTGTTCGGCTACCTGGTGCGGCACTTCTTCGTAGTGAGAGAAAGCCATGCTGAAGGAGCCCCGTCCCTGGGTCATCGAGCGTAAATCAATTGAGTATTTGAACATCTCGGACAGGGGTACCTGTGCTTTGATTTTTTGCAGGCCCTCTTCCGGTTCCATTCCCTGGATCCGGCCGCGCTTGCTGTTTAAATCGCCCATAATGTCACCCATGTAGGCTTCGGGAACAACTACTTCAATATCCATCACCGGTTCCAGCAAAATTGCTCCGGCCTGCTCCATTCCCTTGCGGAAGGCCTGTCCGGCAGCAATTTTAAAAGCCATTTCAGAGGAGTCAACCGTGTGGTATGAACCGTCAACCAGTCGGACCACAATATCAACAACGGGGTAACCGGCGACCACACCCTCGTCCATCGCCTCACGCACGCCTTTTTCTACTGCTGGAATGTACTGGCGTGGTACGGCTCCACCAAAAATTTTATCCTCAAAAATCAGGCCTTGCCCGGTTTCAGCCGGCTCCAGTTCGAGGTAAACATGACCAAACTGACCGCGTCCACCAGATTGTTTCTTATGTTTTCCTTCTACCCTGGACTGGCCACGAATGGTTTCCTTGTAGGGCACTTTAGGAGTAGAAAAGTCTACTTCAACACCAAACTTCTGAGCAAGTCGGCTGACGATGATCTCAAGGTGCAGCTCGCCAAGCCCTGAAATGACCGTTTGCTTGGTTTCGGCGCGACGCTCCAGGTGGAAGGTAGGATCTTCTTCAAGAAAACGGGACAAACCGGTCATTACTTTCTCTTCATCGCCTTTGGTTTTTGGTTCGACGGCAAAGGAAATTACCGGGTCGGGGAAATTAAGGGGCGGGAAAATAATTGGTGCTGCCTTGTCACAGAGGGTATCCCCTGTAACAGTTTCCTGAAGCTTTGCCACACAGGCGATATCCCCGGTTGCCACTTCTTCCATGTTGATCTGGTTTTTACCGCGCATCGAGAATACCTGGCCAAAACGCTCCTGAATCTCTTTGCTGGCATTATAAACCTGGCTATCCTGTTTTATTGAACCGGAATATACGCGGAAGTAATTGATCCGGCCTACGTAGGGGTCGGCCAGGGTTTTAAAGACAAATGCCGAAAGGGGTGCATCAGGGCTGAGCTTGCGAACAACCCCTTCTTCGCTGTCCGGTTTCAAGCCTTTTATTTCTTCCTGATCGAGGGGAGAGGGCATGTAACTTTTAATCAAATCAAGCAGAGGCTGGGTGCCAAAATTTTTCGTTGCCGCTGCACAGAGCACAGGCACAATTTTTCCCTTTAACACGCCCTGTCGCAGCCCTTGGCTAAATTCTTCGTCTGTTAAAACTTCCCCTTCAAGATATTTTTCCAGCAGGGAGTCGTCGGCCTCGGCTGTAGCTTCGATTAACTTTTCCCTTTGCTCCTGGGCCTGATCTGCCATGTCGGCTGGGATATCTTCCTCAGTTACTTTCATTCCGTCTTCGGAAAAGATCAGCGCCTTTTGCCTGACCAGGTCGATTACACCTTTAAAATTCGCTTCCTTGCCGATTGGAATTTGCAGTGGAGCAACATTCAGGCCAAAATGGCCGCGCAGCTGTTCCAGGGTTCCTTCGAAGTTGGCATTTTCGCGATCAAGCTTGTTGATCACCACGAAGCGGGGCAAATTAAAATCATCGGCATAACCCCAGACTTTTTCTGTTCCAACCTCTACACCTGATACTGCACAAACAACCGTAACTACACTGTCTGCTACCCGTAGAGCTCCCAGGACATCGCCGATGAAATCGAAGTAACCGGGAGTATCGAGCATGTTAATTTTGATGCCGTTCCATTCAAGGGGGGCAAGACCGACATTTATTGTTACCTGTTTCTTGATTTCATCCGGGTCGTAATCAGTGGTGGTATTGCCGGCCTCTACCTTGCCCAGACGGTTCACAGCCCCCGACGTAAAAAGCAGCGCTTCGGTAAGAGAGGTCTTCCCGGCACCGCCATGTGAGATTAATGCTACATTGCGAATATTATCGCTGGTGTACTTCTTCATACATGTGCCTCCTCCAGGTCGCCCGGCCTGTCTCTGAGGCCGGTATGCAGAATTATTACCTAAGTTATCATGGCAGGGTGTAAGCGGCCACCGGTTTATTAAGCCGGTGTGGCCGCGATCCTCCCGGTTACACCCTACCATTATCGCTTAAAAAATGCAAATTGAAAATAGGTGGTTTAAATTTTCCTGCGTCTGTATAATTTAATTTTTCTCAATACGGGCTTTTACATATTCAACCAGGCCGCCGCGCTTAATCAGCTCCTGCATAAAAGGTGGAAATGGTTCGCCCTTGAATTGACGACCGCTGTCAGGGTGAATAATTATACCCTGATCCAGGTCAACATTAAGAAGATCTTCACCCGATTTCAGACTGGACAAATCGTCAGCGCATTCCAGGATCGGCAAACCGATATTAATGGCGTTACGGTAAAAAATCCGGGCAAAGCTGCGGGCAATCACACAGGATACTCCCGCACCCTTAATTGCCAGCGGGGCATGTTCCCTCGAGCTGCCACAGCCAAAATTGCTGCCGCCAACGATGATGTCGCCCGGTTGAACCTGTTCCGGGAAATCAGGGCAGATATCCTCCATCAGGTGCTGGGCCAGTTCTTCGGG
>CAZCHW010000187.1:0-4701 GCA_964498375.1 uncultured Syntrophomonadaceae bacterium
TATTTATCCCTTGCCGATGGGTTGAACGCTGGCTTGGCCGATGGACATACCAAGGTTATCGGTTTTCCCGTAGCCGGTGAAGTCCAGTATCTTGACAGTGCCCTGGCCGCCGGTTTTATCATCTCCACTGCAGAGGATATGTGCAACTATCTGCTCATGCATTTGAACGGCGGCAATTACAGGGGTAATGCTATTCTGTCGGAAGCGGGGTTGGCGGAACTTTACAAACCGGGAAATGTGCAGAAAGGAAGTAGCGATTATGCCATGGGTCTGGTAGCAGTTAAAGAACAAGGGGAGCTTTTAATCATGCATGACGGAATGACCGAGGGTTTTAACTCGGGCATGGTTTTTTCACCTTCCGGACAGTGGGGCGTGATCGTACTGACCAACGTGGGAACTATAATCGAACTGCCGGCTATGCCACTGGCTTTAGCGGTAGCAGATCTTATCCGCGGTGCTGAGCCCGATAGCGGTTCAAATATATCCCGTAATTTTTATCTGGCTGCGCTGTTTGTTCTCTTCGCGCTGATTATTTTAGTGATTCGCTCTCTTGTTCTGTTACCGAAAAGATGGGCTGTGAAAGTTAGAAATAAGCGTCCTCAGGGTTTGTTAGCAGTTTCTTTACAGGTTATAGTACTGGTGGTGCTGGAAGGAATTGTTCCGCTGTTTGCTTTTATAATTATCCCCGGTGGGGCCGGTTTCCCAATCTGGCGACTGCTCAGCCTCTACCATCCTGATCTGGTCTGGGGGGTGATGATAATTTCGGGATTAATGCTGATAAAGGTGATTGCCCGGTTAGTGATAATGCTCAGGATTTCTACCCGGGCTGCTTAATCATCTTTGTCCAGATGAAAAGCCTGCATCGACACCTTTTTTTGGTTACCGCATAACCACTGGCTTCCTACTTCTTTAAAGCCGAGGCGGGCATGAAATTTTGCAGAACGCCGGTTTGGTGGGATGGAATTAATTTCGCAGGTAACCAGCTTCACTTTGATATTTCTGGAGAATTTAAAAAGATCTTCGTAAAGCATGGTTCCAACCCCAAGGCCGTGATGCGTTTGCACGACAACGATTCGGTCGACATAGAGAAATCGATCATAACGACTTGAAAACCATTCAAAGTTTTCATTCTTATAGTTAGCTCCACTTTGCAAGGCCAGCAGAAATGCAACTACCTGGTCTTCCTGCTCTGCCACACGTACATAGGATGAAAGGGAAACCAGTTCGGTAAGTCTGTTCAGGCACATCACACTTGTTTGTTCAACTGCATCGGCATTAATCTTCACAATTTCCAGATAATCAGATGGTTTGGCATCGCGTATGGTCAGGTTTTGCACCTGTTTTACCTCCTGCTATAAAACTAACTGGCGATCTTCAGGTTTCCGATAATCTTCTTCCAGCTTTAACCCCTTAAGGGTGGAATGGATATGTTCTTCTACTGCAGCTTCCGCCAAGGTCAGGTTCCCTAACTTGAGGGTTTTTATAATTTGCCGGTGCTCAGGGTAGGATGGATTATTCTCAAGCTGATAGAAGTTTTCATAAAGTATTAAAAATATCTGGCTTCTGTAAATGATTTTACTCAAGTAATCTTCCAGGACAGGATTACCGCTTAAGGAAGCAATCCCCAGGTGGAGATCGTAATTAAGATTATAATAAACTCCGATGTCGCGCCGGTTAAATGTTTCCATTTCCTTTGCGATCAGATCTTCAAGTTTTAATATGGCAGCATTTGTAACCCGGTTGATGGCTTTACGAACAGCTATTTTTTCAATTTCCATTCGTACTTCAAAGGTATCGTAAATTTCCTGCCTGGTCGGCTTCACTATGCTGGCCCCCCTGTTCTGGATATATTTTACATATCCATCATGGGTCAGCCGTTTAATGGCTGCCCGGACTGGGGTTCTGCTAACCCCTAACTGTCCGGCAATTTTAGTTTCTACCAGGCGGGTGTCCGGACGCAGGGTCCGTTTGAATATAGCATTTTTTAGTTTATCATATACATAATCTTCTATATTTCCCTGTTCCAAAGTTATCACCTCCCGGTCAATTCCGGTTAACCGGTGATCAAGTATATCAGGCCCAGGGCAACTTGTGAACAGCTGCCAAAAAGTCCTTAACGAGATACCGGTTTTTCTTGTCAGCAATCAGAGAGAATTGTATACTAAGATTGTATACTATTTTATTGAAAGGAGGAAGCCCGATGGATAAAATATTTACAAGAATGGGAGATGGTTCACCTGTTTGGTTCAGCCCTGACGAGGTTAAACATGACCTGAATGAAGGGACCCTGGATGCGGCAGATCGGGGGAAAATTGCCCCTTTGTCTGCTGAAGAACTGGAATATCTCTACGAGATTATCCTTTTGCCGGTAAACGCAGCCAGTATTACCCGGGGCCGGGAAACAGTAACCTCGTCGGATTCCGGTGCATTCAAAATTAACTACCAGGCCGATATCTCGCTTGACCGGGCTACATCAATTTTAGTGCATGAAAAAGTACTGGCTGCCGACTCACTTGATTTAGGTAATATTGATTACAGTTATAAGTCGGTCAAGGCAATTCTGCACGACGAAGCAAAAGTAATGGAAAATGTTCAGTTGAACACAGTTATGCCCGTTTTGTATGGTGCGATGCCCAATCTTGGCCTTTATACAAAACCGGATGGACCGGTTGAAAACTGGTCGGAGCTGTTGCCGCTTGGCCAGGTTAAAGAAGCGCGAGCAGCCCAGGAAGCAGCAGTAGAACTGGCGGTTAAGGATATGGTTTACGTTGCCGGTGGGATGTATGAAGCCGGTGCCGATGGGATTAACTTAGATACCTGCGGAGCATCCGGAGATGCTGATGTCCTCGCAGCATTGCTGGCGATTCGCGAAATAAAAAGCAAATACCCCGGTTTGGGTATAGAAATGGGGATGGCCGGTGAGTTTATTCTCGGTATGCATGGTCAGCTTGATTTCGACGGAACCCGCATCGCCGGCTTATATCCGCACCGCCAGGCGGAGCTTGCCGCTGCTGCAGGGGTTAATATATTTGGCCCTGTAGTGAATACGAACAGCAATAAAAGTTTCCCCTGGAACCTGGCCCGGGCAGTAACCTATGTTAAAGCCTGCAGTGAAATTTCAACTATTCCGGTTCACGCTAATGTCGGGATGGGCGTAGGCGCAACTCCTATGACACCTGTTCCGCCAATTGACGCAGTTTCCAGGGCCGCAAAAGCCCTGATTGAGATTGGGAAAGCCGATGGTTTGTAGGTAGGCTCAGGAGATCCATTTGGGAACGAGGCAGCACAGGCAGTATCGGTCGGAATGGGCGGCGTTCGCACAGCCGGAGATCTGGTTTTGCGAATGCAGCTTGCCAAAAGCATGAAGATCGATCAGGCCAAACAGTATATTGCAGATTGCCTTGCAGTAACCCCCTTTGAGTTAAGCGACTGCTCGGTGATGCGTGAGGTCAGGCAATCCCTGGATATCGGTTACCCGATGCCTGATCCTGGTGCAGCTAAAGGAATTGAGGCAAAAGTACGCATTGCCGGTGTCCTGGGGTTAAAAATCAATGCGGTAGAGCGTTTTAAAAATATAACAGGATTACGGTAAAAGGAGGCTCGATTAAACGGTGAAGAGAAATCTTATGGCCGGAAGAACAGCTTTTGCCGGCTGCAGCATCAACCTTTTTAGTGAATCCGACCTGGAAATGATTCACGACGCCACCCTTGAAGTGCTCGAATATGCCGGTCTTTTTGTACAGAGCGACGAGGCAATTGATATATATGAAGGCGGTGGGTGCCAGGTTGATCGAAAGAAGCAAATTGTTAAAATACCGGCCCATATTGTTGAGGAAGCGATCGTCTCGGCTCCGAAAAAAGTATTTCTGGCCGGCAGGGATTCCAGACACGACATAGTTATGGAAAGCGGGCGGGTAAATTTTTGCCCCTTTGGTGAAGGAGTAATGGTAATTGATCCCTACACCGGGGAATATCGCCAGTCGACCAAAAAAGATAAAGGTGATGTAGCCCGCCTGGTCGATGCGCTGGATCAGTACGACATGCTGGAAAACACCGTGGCTCCACGCGATGTTCACCCAGAACTTGAAAGTTTGCATAACTATGAAGTTACTGTGTCTAATACAACCAAGCATGTGCCCCAACCATGCCATGATAAGCGTTCGGCCCAGCTGCTAATTGAAATGGCTGCTGCAGTGGCCGGGGGCCGGGATAAACTAAAAGACCGTCCAATTGTTTCCGGCTGCACCTGTCCGCAAAGCCCGTTGACAATCTCTGCAGGCTGTGCCGATCCGATTATTGAGTATGCCCGGGCTAACTTGCCCCAGAACATTCTCTCAATGGCCCTGGCCGGTGCAACCTCGCCGGTTACCCTGGCGGGAACCCTGGTCACGCATAATGCTGAAGTGCTTGGTGGAATCGTGCTCGCCCAGCTTACCCGCAAAGGAGCGCCGGTGATGTACGGCAGTTCTACTTCAATGATTGATTTAAAGCTTACCACAGCAACCGTCGGCTGCCCGGAACTGGGATTAATCAGCGCCGCGGTCGCCAAACTGGCCCAGATGTATCTGATGCCCAGCTATGTTGCGGGCACTTAGGGCGATAGCAAGCTGTCAGATGCCCAGTCTGGCCACGAAAAAACCCTGACCACCCTGCTGCCGGCGTTGGCAGGTGCCAATATGATCTACGGCGGGGGAATGCTTG
>CAZCHW010000188.1:0-4674 GCA_964498375.1 uncultured Syntrophomonadaceae bacterium
CCTGGAATATAAAATGGTAATATACAAATTTTCCTGCTTAAACTGGGCAATAGCAAAAGCAAAAAATACAGAAATTGCAAATAGCAGGCGTGTCAGTTCAAATGTACCCGAAATCGGCCGGTTAAAAAAATATCGACCCATTACGTCGCCAACGGTTAGAAAAAGCATAATGAAGGTCGCAAGTATCGCAACCCAGGCAGCAGCTTCACTGACATTGCCTGAAATTCGTTTTATCAGGTTCACTCAGATCACCTCTGAAATAACTCCGGCCTTCGGCATTTACACGCAGCAGAAGGCCGGAGCATATTTTGTTACCAATTATTGATGCTGTTCGGCATACTGCAGCACCAGCTCATATAGTTCCTGTCCGGGTTTTCCGGCAGCTTCCAACTCTTCAATCCATCCTTGAATGAGGGGATCAACTGCTTCATGGAATGCAGCCATATCCTCATCAGAGAACCTGACTATATTCAAACTTTCTTCTTCTGCCAAAGCCATGGCATGTTCAATTTCTTCATCATACTGCCTGCCGATTTTTTCAGGAAACTCATCCAGCAGAGCCATTATTGCTTCCTGATCCTGCGGGGCAATGTTGTTCCAGCGATCAAGGTTCATGAAGAAAATAAAGGGAGTGGTATAAAGGTCAAGCTCAATTACTGTATCTGTGACTTCAATCAGGCGGAATGAAATTAACGCCGATGGAGCCATAAAAGAACCGGTAACAATACCGCGATCCATTGAGTCGTATAAATCGCTGACCGGCAGTGTAACAGCAACCGCTCCGATAGCTTCAATAACATCGTTATAAATCGGACCTGGAGATCTTAACTGCAAGCCTCTCAGTTCATGCAATTCATCTGCATTTCCCTGCATTAGCAGGTGACCGAGATCGGAACCACCAAACCAGAGCAGCATTGTATCTGTAAATTCATGTTCTCTTAACATGGGAGTAATATCTGCTGCAGTCAGGTTTGCCTGCAGTGCTGAGTTAAAGAGAAACGGATACTCAAGTACCTGGGCCATCGGAAAACGGCCGGCAGTATAAGCCGGGAGCACAAAACCCATATCAACAACTCCGCTGACTACTGCATCGTAAGTGTCTCCAGGAGCTGCCAGGGCATTCCCCGGATGAACAACAATATTAATTCTGCCTTCTGTTGCTTCAAGCACATCTGCCGCAAAGGGCTCAAGAACATTTGTGTGCAGGGGGTGCATAGCCGACATAAAGTGATTAAGGTGTAACTCCATCGAGGTTAACTCCGGAGCAGGAGCTTCGCCATTCTCCGGTTCTTCATCTACTGCTCCACCGTCACCGCCGCAACCGGACAACATCGTGACCGCAAGAAGCATAACCAACATAACAAATAATAACTTTTTAATCTTCGTTGACATTAAAATCCTCCTCATTTGTACTGTTTATCCTTACCGTGAAACCTGTACAAACTTTTCTTCCTGATCACCTCCTGCCTGTTAATCTACAGTGAACGTAACAAATAATACCTTTTAAAACCAAACACCATTACCTTAACTTTGCACTAATCCACACTTTAAAAAATTACCAAACCGTAATAATATATCGCAATTATTGTGCCAGAATTTATAATATCTAACTATTCTCTTACGCGGTAGCGGATAACGACTAATTTGCAATATTTGTATTTCACAATAATGGTACGAAATTGGTTCATTATTAGTCAGTTACAACACCTGTTGTCTCAAAATCAGTACATTTACCAGAAAATCCCCTGGCCAGGTCCTTTGACAATTTTTTAATTTTTACAATGACTGTTATGACTTTTCACTATAATTTCTGTTCATCTGCCTCCTTTTGGCATATTCCTTGCAACTAGCAGTAGAAGAACTAAAAGTTGTCTTTACTGCAACACCAAAACAGTAAAAATAAATATAATAGGAGGGAACAATAACAACCAAAGCTTAATTACCGAATGACCATAAAAACTAGCAGAGGTGAAGCATGTCTAAAAAGTATATTGGCTTATTTTTAGCTGCAGCAGTTTTAATTGCAACAGCATTAATACCGCCTGCTTACGGGCTCTCAGTTGCCGGAAAGAATACCCTCGGCTTATTGTTGGCAGGCTTAATCCTGTGGATTCTTGATGTAATACCAATCTCGGCCACGGCAATTTTGCTAATTGTTCTTCAACCTGTATACGGAGTTACCAGCCTTGGTGAAGCAATTAAGAATTTTTCCAGTCCCGTTGTTTTCTTTGTCCTGGCATCATTCGGTTTATCACTGGCCATTACTTCTACCCCCCTGGCCTTTCGTATGCTGCGAAAGCTGTTTTCATTATCTGGGAATGATTCCAAAAAAATACTTTTAGTATTTATGATTACGACTTGTATCCTGTCATCATTTATGTCAAACGTTCCCGTGGCTTCATTAATGATGGGTTTAGCCCTGGGTATTTTAACCCGGATGAACGGCGACAAAAAAGATTTGAACTTTGGCAAAGTATTAATGATCGCCATACCCTTTGCCGGTATGATCGGAGGAATTATGACTCCTGCCGGCAGCTCAATCAACATATTAGCCCTTAGTTTACTGGAAACCTACACAGAATTCCGGGTTACATTTTTAGAATGGATGCTCTACGGCATACCTGTAGCCATAGTTGTACTGCCCATTTGCTGGTTTGTCCTGATCAAGCTGTTCAAACCGGAAAATATCGATCAAAGTATTATTGATGGTTTCCTGCATAAAGATGACAACAACAGCAAACTGAGCGCCAAAGAAATAAAGGTGCTAATTATCGTTTCAGTAACAATTATTCTCTGGATAACAAGTACCTGGATTCCAGCCTTCGATTTAACCTTAATTGCCCTGCTGGCGTTAATTGC
Source organism: uncultured Syntrophomonadaceae bacterium (assembly GCA_964498375.1). Lineage (GTDB taxonomy): Bacteria > Bacillota > Dethiobacteria > DTU022 > DTU022 > JAABTH01. The sequence continues at coordinate 2,860 of CAZCHW010000188.1, forward strand.
TTTCTTCATTCCCGGTATCGAAGTGCTTAACTGGAAAGAATACTCCAGCGGTGCCAGCTGGGATGCTGTGATAATGATCGGCGGGGTCATATCAATCGGCACGGCTGTAGTAACTACCGGTGTCGGCGAATGGATGCTGGATGTATTAATGGGCAGCCTGACCCACTTGAATCTATTCTGGCTGTTGTTTGTTTTGGGCATTGTGCTGGCCATTCTGCACCTGCCTTTACCGATTGCCCCGGCCCTGGTTACTGTTTTTGCCGCACCCCTGATCGGCCTGGCAATGATGATGGGCATTCATCCTACCCTGCTTATTGTGCCCCTGGCCGTGTATTCAGGAGCGTGCATGCTTGTACCCCTAGATGCTGTTCCTTTAATTACCTATACAAAGGGATACTACACAATGGGCGATATGTTTGTCAGCGGGGCAATAGTAACTTTAATCTGGATCCTGCTGACATCAATCTGGATGCCGATAGCCGGCAGAATAGTTGGCATCTTCTAACCAGGCGGTTCCAACAGAAAGGAGTCACCGTTTTACCGGTGACTCCTTTTATCTAACTTTGTTTAACGAACCGCTTCTTCCCGCAGAAAATCCCAGTGATCATCGCGCCAGATGAAAACAACCCTGGTTGACCACTCACTAAAGGGAGCACCAAACAAAACAGTAGTAAATTCATCTTCTGTAGAATCTACCCTGTAAACAATTATGTTATCTTCAGTTAGATCATAACGTTCAAAAAAACGTTCAACATCTTCCAGAACATCGGTGTGCAGCATAATCACTGAACCATCGCCTGTGCGTTCTATCAGCCAGTTATGCAAGTCGTTTTCAAGGATATCGTAATCGGGAGGAGTAGTCGGTACTATAACAGGTTCGGCTGTTTCTTCCTCTTCCGGTTCAGGCTCTTCTTCTGGTTCATCTTCTTCGGGTTCTGTTTCTTCCTGTGGTTCGGTAACAACAATCTCCGGTTCGCTGACCGGTTCCGGCAGTTGATCGTTCAGCAGGTAATTAACCCCGACATATATTCCTGCCAGTGCAGCCAGCACAACCAGCAGGGGAACAATTAGTTTTCTTTTTGATTTGGGACGGTAATCGAGTTCGGCAAACTCCTGCTCCAATGACAACTGTTCCTGATCATTTCTTTTATCCACCGCTACCATCCCCCCTTGGTCTGATTTATCTTATTCAGAACAGCCCCGGCAATTGCTGCAATGATCTAACTTATTATTCGCCATTCGGCAATGGTTAACCTGCAAAAGCAGAAAGCACGTAGTCTGCTACGTGCTTCCCAGGGCGATATATAGAACTGAGTTTAGCTGTTTAGGGTAAAGCTATAAAAAATAAAACAAGCACAAAACAGGCTTGTTTAAATTGTTTTCAAGGTTATTTGTATTCCAGCGAACATACAGGCACAGCCCTTTCACGAACTAAATGTGGTATAGGGAGAAAACGGCGGCGGAGCTTTTACCGCCGCCGTTTTATTGCTTAGCTTGTTTAACTGCTTCTCAACGTAGTAACTTCCAGGGTGATATAATTAACTTGATTAACGAACTGTAACTAAAGTTACTCTGTAGCCCTGTTGGTGAAAGTTGCCAGAGCATTACCATTCTCATCTGCAACTTCTCCAGTTGAAGCACTGTAGCTGACCGTGCTTGAACCAGCCACAAAGAAACTGCCACTTGACCTTGTGATAACAACCTTATCGGCATCAGTATTGTGCGGAATTGCCGTAGATATAGTCGTTCCCGACACACTAAAGCCGTTCCTGCCGGTCAGGGCAAAAGAATCTTCATCAAGATCTTCACTGAAAG
>CAZCHW010000189.1:0-4636 GCA_964498375.1 uncultured Syntrophomonadaceae bacterium
ATCCGGATTTTACCGCACCGGCGGCGCATTTGCCTGCGAGCACTTTGATATTGCTCCCGACTTAATCACAATGGCTAAATCTCTGGCCGGAGGAGTTCCGATTAGCGCTTTAACCGGCCGGGCTGAAGTTATGGATGCAGCTGGACCGGGAGAAATCGGTGGCACTTACGGCGGCAACCCGATCGGCTGCGCTGCCGGTTTAGCGGTTATGAAAGCGATTGAAGAAGATGACATTGAAAGTAAAGCCCGCAAAACCGGACAAATGGTGGCAGACCGACTTGATGAAATGGCAGCTAAATATGAATTAATCGGAGAGCATCGTGGACTGGGAGCAATGCGCGCTATAGAGCTGGTCAAAGATCGGCAGAGCAAAGAGCCTGCTCCGGAAGCTGCCAAGGCAATCGTTAAAAGATGCCATGAAAACGGGTTGATAATTATTACTGCCGGTATTTACGGCAACGTTATCCGCTTCCTGATGCCTGTTAATATTGCCACCGACCAACTGGAAAAGGGTCTTAACATTCTGGAGGAAGCAATCGCTGCTGAGCAAAAACAGTAATTAAATAAATCTTTTATGTTTACATATACATCTGGCGGAGTCCTTTACAGCTCCGCCTTTTTTTATAGTTACTCTTTTTAATAACGGCAAATAATTGACATCTACCTTTTACCGGCATAGGATTGAATCATGAAAAAGCAACAAGCTATTTTACTATGCGATCTGGATGCTTTTTATGCCTCGGTCGAGCAACGGGACAATCCCGACTTGAAAGACAAACCGGTAATCATCGGTGGCAGCCCGGAAGGCAGGGGCGTCGTTTCAACATGCTCATACGAAGCCCGTAGATTCGGGGTCCGGTCAGCTATGCCAATGAAAAAAGCCTTGCAGCTATGTCCCCATGCTACAGTACTCCAAGGTAGAATGAGAACATACAAGCAGGTGTCAGGCCAGGTATTAGCCCTGTTCAAACGCTTTACTCCCGATCTTGAGGTTGTTTCTATAGATGAAGCTTACCTGGCTCTTCCTTATGAAAAGGGCCTTGTAATAGCAGAAAAAATTCACAGGCTGGTCCGGGATGAGCTGATGTTGCCGATCAGTATCGGTATTTCTACCAATAAACTGCTGGCAAAAATTGCCTGTGAGCTGGCCAAGCCAGACCGGATTGCTACTTTGTGGCCAGATGAAATCGAAGACAAACTTTGGCCTTTGCCAGTCCGGGCTTTGCCAGGTATAGGCCCGGTAGCAGAGAAGGAGTTGGTCAAGTTAGGTATTCGAACCGTCCAGGACTTGGCCTCTTTCCCCCGCGAGCAGCTGCAGCAACAGATCGGCAGCAGCGCTGTCACCTTGCACGGTTATGCCCATGGTATCGACAAACGTAATCTTGAAGGCGAACAGGAAGTAAAATCAATTTCTGAAGAAACTACTTTCAGTGAAGACCTTAAAAACACAGATAAGATTAAGGCGGTACTCTCTGAACTTGCTGCCGGTGTAGGTTACCGCCTGCGCTGTAAAGGCTTGCAGGGGCGAACAATAACCCTGAAGCTGCGCTTCAGTAACTTTAAGACAATAACCAGAGCGATTACTTTAGTAGAACCAACTGACAGTGACAGCGATATTTACCAGACTGCCTGCACCCTTTTCGGACGTCACTGCTCCGCTCCGCCCTGGCGATTAGTCGGTATCCAGGTTTCCAATTTTGAGCAGGAAGAACAGCTTTCCCTTCTGCGGCCGGACGAGACTGCTTTAAAAACAAATAGGCTAACCAGAACCAGGGATCAGCTTCATCAAAAGTACGACACAGATATCATCATTCAGGGCCGTCGTCTGGAGCTGAACGACGAAGAATAATCAGTTATTCTGCAGCTATACAATCGATTTCAACCAGGGCATCTTTTGGCAACCGGGAAACTTCTACACAAACACGGGCCGGATACTTTCCGTTAAAAAAAGTGGCATACACTTCGTTGACTGCGCCAAAGTCGTTCATATCCTTTAAATAAATCGTCACTTTAACAATATCCCCAGCCTGACCGTGCTGTTCTCCGAGGATAGCCAGGATATTTTTTAGACACTGAACCGCCTGGGTTGCAGCATCATCTCCAACCATTTCACCGCTTACCGGATCGAGCGGCAGCTGACCGGAAACAAAAATGAGATTTCCCGAGCGTACTGCCTGGCTGTAGGGTCCTACCGCCTGTGGGGCATTTTCAGTATTGATATATTCATTGATCATCTTTTTCCCCTCCCATTTTTTAATCGAGCTGTTTAAGATAAATCCTAACTTTCCCTTTTTTTAAAGAGGGTGGCTGGAAACTGTTCCATTTCGGACATAACCTGGAAAGCCAGTATTGCTCCGCTCAGACCAATCACTAAAAAGAAAATGTGCATAAAATTGACCGAATTGATCATTACACACTGTACCACAATCCAAATCACCAGGCTCCAGGAGAAAATTGAACTGATATAGCCCAGGTAAATTGAATGCTTCAATGCTGTTACAGCACTAAACAGGTGTCCAATTCCAATAACAAGAAACAGAATTAAACCGGGGATAAAAAAGTTTTCAAAGGGATAATTCTCCAGCATTTCTAACGGAGTGCCCAACGGTTCCCATGGATTAAGAATCGCTGCCATTCCACCAAAGAGAGCCCCGATAGAAACAAAAATATGGATACCGGCCAGGAACTTGTGTTTTTTCAACAAATGATTATTCCAATCCTTTTGAGTTTATCTTTAATTATACCTTGAATTAGACCAAATTTTACCCGATGGGTTTAAATAGTTTAGTAAGCCCTGCGCAAACCAATATTGTCAACTATTATACTTCCGCTCTCTGTCTTGTCAAATTTAAAAATCACCTCTTTTAGCTTTGCCGGGCTGAAAAGAGGGTTTTGTTGCTGAAAATCAGTTAAAGAGAAGTGATAGCTCTGAAATACTGTCTCCACAGGATCAATACTCTGCATAAAATTAACCTTCCCAAGCCTGCTTTCAAGCGGAGGCTGCGGAAAAGCGAAATGGCTGAGCGGCAAAACAGCCCTGTTACCCTGCCTGTCTATCAGAACAATGGTAAAATCAATCAGCTTTTCAGCCGAAAATTCTAGATGCGCAGCCTGCGACTCCTGCTTTAAATTTGATTTCTGGACCGCCAGGTCAAAAACCAGACAGCTGCTCGGTTCTGGTTCAGGATAAAGCCGGGGCAAAACTAGATGGTATTGCGGTATTTTACCTTCCAACTGATTTTTATTCCAACCCAGATACAGTGAACTTGTTTCGAGTGTTCCCCAGCGCAGGGGAACATCACCTTCGCGCCAGTAAAACATGTTTTCCCCTTTAATAATTCCTCCCGGGACAGTTGTGGTTCCGGGATCCAAATCTTCTGAAAAATCGCACAGCATCATTGTCTCCGTATCGCTGTATCGAGCCAGATAAACCGTGTCCGGCAGCCAGGAACCGGCAGTCCGGGGATCGCGAAATAAGTTTTTGTAACCATCCTGATCTTTTAACGCCGCTTCGATAAAAGCACTGATAAAAACCGCTGCTACCTGTTGTTGATCGGCCAAAGGCATAATCGCATTCAGGTTAAAAAGATTCAATGCCGGCCCAAAAAGATCTTCACGTCCCCAGTCACTGTTAAATTGACCATGATTTGCACCGTAGATATACACAGCTGATTTAAAGTAATGGCCATCGTCACTGAAGTTTAACCGGGAATACTGCCGCGAACCCTGGAAACTGATTACATCCATGTCATGGCTGCCATGTAAAACCAGGTAATTAACATTCTGCAAAGGCAACCTGCGATCGCCGGGCATGTACTGCCCGTCTACCGGAGCTATTGCCGCAACAGCACAGATTGTGAAAGGGTAATCAAACAGCAATTCAGTATGATCGGGATGCCGGCTAATTTGACTGAAGGCAGCAGCGATCGCTACTGCTTCGCCACCCCGCGAGTGACCGATCAGACCAATTGAATCAAAATCAACCTGCCTGTAAAAAATACTTTCTGCCGCACGATTCCAGTCGTACCAGAGCTGCAGGTGCTCCAGCAGTAACCAGGCCCTGACATCATTTTCATCCTGCAAACTATTGATAAAAGTCAGGTTGGCAGCCATCGAAAAATTAAGGAAATTTTGATCCACCGAAACTACAATTGCGCCGCGTCCGGCCAGCAATTCTCCAAGGTAGGCGTAGCCTCCTTCAGAATCCTGTTCCATCAGGTGGTTACCGTGGACAATAAGAATCAGCGGAAAAGGACCTTCACCTTCCGGGCACCAGACCATCCCATTCAGTGGAAGCTGATCAGGTCCGAAACCCCAATAGCGGCTGCGCAAACCAGACCATCCCTTGATCAGTAACGAACCATCTACCGCAGATGTTTTAATTGACACCTGTTCACCGTACGCTTGCCGTTTGCGATCGATGCCGCTGCCATAAGTAAGCATTTGAACAGGATAAAGGCCGGGTAACGACGGGTCGGGTAGATCAAGTATTTCGACAGCCTCCGTTGACAGGGCAGCTGCATTTAAAGGAGCTTCAGCTTTCACCACCATCCCGCTAAACAAGGCAAAACCTCCACCTAACAGGAGCAAACCCAGAACCAGGCTAAGTCTGGCTGTAAAGCTTTGCTCTTTAGCT
>CAZCHW010000190.1:0-4634 GCA_964498375.1 uncultured Syntrophomonadaceae bacterium
TCAATTGCACCGCTGCGTACCAAAGCCTCGGCAATTTCGAGGGCCTGCTCGCCTGTATCTGGTTGTGACACCAGCAGTTCGTCCAGGTTGACTCCCAGGTTGGTTGCATATTGGGGATCTAATGCATGTTCTGCATCGATAAATGCGGCAAAACCGCCTCGTTTCTGAGCTTCAGCAATTATATGCAACGCCACCGTTGTTTTACCTGATGATTCCGGCCCGAACACTTCCACAACCCTGCCTCGCGGAACTCCGCCGATCCCAAGCGCTGCGTCAAGCGCCAGACTGCCGGTTGGAATAATGGCTATTTCATATTTCACATCCTGGCCCAGTTTCATGACCGAACCTTTACCAAATTGTTTTTCAATCTGTACCAGTGCTGCTTCTAGTGCTTTCTCTTTTTCCAACTGGACTGACCTCCTTGATTAGCCAACTGCTGCGGTATTTCTTCAACATACTTCTTTTTTCTACAAACTATTCCTGCAGCAGATGGCTATCTTTTAGATTTATTTAACCCGGTCCGATAAACCGGTTTGTATATAGCTCCATGCCTGGTTAGCACACTTTCATATAAAACTACCTGATCAACAAGACTACTTTTACTTTGGAAATCAGCTTCTTCTTTTAAAACTGAATTGACAATTTTTTCTGTGACCGGATTCCTAAACCTGCCCAGGGTTAGGTGAGGCATAAAAGCGCGTTTTTCAGGCTGGAAACCTAATCCGCTCAGCTCCTGATTAAAGAATTCTGCCAGATCAGACAAATCTTTACTGCCCTTATTAATACCGGACCATATCACCCTGGCCCTGGCTGGATTGGGGAATATTCCGCAACCACTGCAGTCAATTTGAAAGGAGGAAAAGATCTCACCGCTCAGATCAAGAATCCCGGAGATCTTAGAGACCATTTGTGAATCTGTTTCGCCTAAAAACTTTAGGGTCAAATGCATCCCTTCCGGTTTAACCCATTTCACCCCGTCAAGGTTTCTTTTGAAACGGTTTTGCAACTGCACCAGCTCGTGCCGTTGTTGTTCACTCAAATTAACTGCAATAAATAATCGAACCAAAACAGTTCCCCCTGCTAATTCAAGTTAAAGATCGAGCAGTTTCTCCCGTAACATGATTAAGGCAGTTTGGGCAGCCCGTTCTTTGTTTAAACGTCTTCCCCCGTTTAAGTTCAGCTCGCGGCAGGATATGCCTTTTTCATCAGCAAGCGCGACGTAAATCAACCCAACCTTTTTATTGGAATTATCACTCAGGGGACCGGCCAGCCCGGTGATTCCAAGGCCTAAGTCAGCGGTTAAAAGCGATCGCACCTTATCAGCCATTGCTTTGGCGGTAGCTTCGCTTACCTCTCCCTCCCGTTCCAGCAACTCTGCATCAAGGCCAAGGATCTTTCGCTTGGCTATTGTGGAATAAACCACCAGGCTTCCGAGAAAATAATTCGAACTGCCAGATATATCAGTAAGATGATCGGCCAGTAAGCCGCCGCTGCAAGACTCAGCCAGGGCCACGGTCTTACCTGTCTTAAGCAGAAGATCGGCAACAACCCCTGCTAGAGTATCCTGGTCGGTTCCGAAGATATTTTGTCCAAGCAATTCCCGCAAAACCAATTCGCTTTTTTCAATCATCTGGCGGGCCTCTTCTGGAGTACCTGAGCCCTTTAGCTGCAAGTCTACTTCTGAACCTTTGGCGATGTACGAAAGCGGTGGCAGGTTGTTACTGCTAGAACGACGAATCAGGTCTTCCAGGGCTGATTCCCCGAAACCAACACATTTTAAAGTCTTAACCAGATTCAGATCATCACCTGATAAGGTGACGATACGCGGAACAACTTTTTCCTGAAAAATTGCTTCCATTTCATTCGGCGGACCGGGCAGTAGAAATAGAAGCTTGCCTTTTTCGTCTATCATCAACCCCGGAGCAGTTCCACGGCTATTTTCAAGGAGCTCAGCTCCTTCAATAATCATTGCCTGTCGGGTGTTGTTATCGGTCATTTTAAAGCCACGGCTGCTGAATAGGTTTTTCATATGTTCTAACCATTCCCGGTCAAGGATCAGCGGCCGGTTTAAACTCCTGGCCACAATTTCCCTGGTCAGATCATCTTCAGTAGGGCCGAGCCCACCGGTAATGATAATCAGGTTACTATGTTCAAAGGCTCGTTCAAGGGCAGCGCGAATTGCTCTTTCTTCATCAGCAACTATAGATACTTCCCTGACCTTTATGCCCAGGAGCCAAAGTTGGCGGGACAAATAACCGCTATTGCTGTTTTCAACCAGCCCGGTTAATATTTCGTTACCAACGCAAATCAAATCGGCTATCACCGGCAGTTCTCCTTTTTCAGACCGGCAGTTCTGATACTTTTTCGGCCTCTATTGATAAGTAATTATAGGGTGAAACAGCATTAATTTTCGCCCGGACCCAATCGCCTGCTTCTAACGGCTGGGCTGATTTAACATAGATTAAACCGTCCACATCGGGAGCCTGGTACTGGGTTCTACCACGGTACCATCCTTCTTTAGCCGGGTCCTTATCATCAATTAAAACTATCTGATCGGTACCAACCAGTTTGTGATTAAGCTTTAAGGCAATTTGCTGCTGCGCAGACATCAACTCTTTTTTTCGGTTCTCCGCCACCCGAGTGGGTATAAGCTTGCCCATTTTTACAGCAGCCGTTCCCTGTTGGGCAGAGTAGACAAAAGCCCCCACTCTTTCAAAAGGCCTGCTTTGCATAAAGTGTAGCATATTTTCAAACCTTCTTCGCGTTTCCCCGGGATAGCCCACCATGCAGGTAGTTCTCAGGGCAATTCCCGGTACGGTAAAACGAATTTGATCAACCAGACCGGTGAGCTGTTCATTGTCATAATGGCGCCCCATTTGGCGGAGCATATAACTATCGCTATGTTGGATAGGCAGGTCCAGGTAGCGGCAGATCCGCGGCTCATTTTTGATTAAATGCAAAAGGTGATCATCTACCCGTGAAGGATATGTATACATTATTCTCAGCCAGAAACGCTCTGGCAGATACATAATGGCGTTAAGTAAGTCACTTAAGGAGGTAGCAGCAGTTTCTTCTGTTCCGTATGCCGTTGTATCCTGGGCGATTAAGACTATTTCTTTAGCACCGTCCTGCAGGGCACTTTTAACCTCACTGACAATTTCGTCAGCCGGACGGCTGCGATAGGACCCGCGGATTGCCGGGATCATACAATAACAGCAGCGATTGCTGCAACCCTCGGCAATTTTAACTGTTACTGAATGTTTCGGTCTGGTTAAAAGTCGTGGCCCGAGTGAACAGTAAAGCTCTGCTGGCGGGTTTTTTACAAAAGGCCGTCTATCCTGCTGAAGTGAATATATAAACTGCTCCAGCTGATCATAACTGTGAACACCGATTGCGCCGTCAATTTCCGGTAGATTATCCAAGAGCCTGCTGCCGAAAACTTCAACAAGACAACCTGCTGCAATTAGTTTGGTCTTACCGCGCCTTACCTGACGTCCCACTTCAATCAGGGTGTTTATTGCTTCCTGCTGTGCCGATTCAATAAAACCACATGTATTCACTATTACCAGGTCAGCTGATCGATAATCGTCGGTAAAGACAGCTCCTTTGCCGGTCAGGTAGCCTAAAATTTCTTCAGTATCAACCCGGTTTTTTTCACACCCAAGTGATAGCGCGGCAACCTTTAAGTCATTAAATTTCACATTGTTAGTAGTATTATTCATCTGTGCATTTATCTTCCCTATTCCCTGGTTTCAAATTCTTTACAAATTTCAAGAGCCTGTTCTTCGGTGATCATTACTTCACGCGGCTTACTACCTTCGAAGGGGCCTACAATACCACGCCTTTCCAGGTCATCGATCAGGCGAGCCGCCCTGGTATAACCGATTCTAAACCGTCGCTGCAGCAGTGATATGGAAGCCTGTCCGGTACGAACCACCAGGTCAATTGCTTCAGCAAATAGATCATCCATTTCTTCGTGTTCCGTTTCTTCAACATTTTCCAGAAACACTTCACCTTCTGCAGGTTCAAAAATACCCTGTTCTTTAATGAAATCAGTGACCTTCTTGACTTCACCTTCGCTAATAAAAGCGCCCTGCACCCGAAATGGTTTTACCGCCCCAACCGGGTAAAACAACATATCGCCTCTGCCCAGTAATTTTTCCGCGCCGGCCATATCAAGAATGGTCCGTGAATCGAATTGAGAAGAGACGGTAAAGGCAACCCTGGATGTGATATTGGCTTTAATTATCCCTGTTAATACATCAACAGAGGGGCGCTGTGTGGCGACAAGCAGGTGAATGCCGGCAGCCCTGGACATCTGGGCCAGGCGGGCAATTGAATCTTCAACTTCTCCGGGTGAAACCAGCATTAAATCGGCCAGCTCATCAATAATTACAACTATGTATGTCAGTGCTTCCAATTCGACATCTTCGGTTGTTAACTGGTTATAGGCGCCAATGTCACGTACTCCCAGGCGGGCAAAAAGATCATACCGCCGACCCATTTCGCGGACCATGTTGCGCAGGGCCAGTGAAGCTTTGCGTGGATCAGTAACCACCGGCATGATCAGGTGCGGTATGCCGTTATAGACACTCAGCTCAACTACCTTTGGATCGATCATCATAAATCTGACT
>CAZCHW010000191.1:0-4622 GCA_964498375.1 uncultured Syntrophomonadaceae bacterium
ATTCATGACAGACCATTCCTCCCCAGTGGTATCATCCGCTTCAACCAGGTCCCCCGGCGAAATTTCATCAACAGCGTCTGATGAGCAGCCAAAGCTCAGCAGGCTTAGTGCTATCAAAGCTGTTAAAAATATTCTACACCGGGCAAGTTTAGATTTACAGACTTTATTAACCAACTTCATCAACCTCAATTACCTCTTCAAGGTCAAGCGTATCTTCCAATTCTCCATTTGCAGGTTTTGTACTTACATTGTCAAGCATATTCTGTGCCTCATTATAAAATTGATCATTCTCCTTAACTTGCCGGAAATATGTAATCGCCTGGGCCCGGTTACCTAACATATGGTGAGACAACCCCAACAGGTAATCCAACCTGCTGCTGTCTCCAACGTTCTCGTTCATTACCTCTTCAAGCTCTATTACCTCAAGAAAATATTTTTCTGCCTCTCGGTGCTGTCCCGCCAACAGATATTTTTCAGCCACATTGATGCGCGATACAGCGGAGAGCAAATAAGATGCCGGCTCTAGTGGGCTAGCGGTTATGCCTTGATCAATAATCTCTATTCCCTTTGCAATATCAACCTCGAAGTTGATCAGCAATGTTCCATACCTGGATATGTAATATATGCTTGTTGGCTCAAGTTCATAAGCCCTGCGGGCTGAGTTGATCATTTTTTCTATATCCTGTATATTACCGGTTCTGACTACTGCATTTTCCATAACCAGATTTAGATTATGGTAGTTTTCGGCACGCAAGGGATCATATCTTATTGCCTTTTCCATCTCTGCGATGGCCATTTTTGTGTTGCCCCGGGCTGCATACTCCTGTGACTGCCAGGTAGCATGTAAGCCAAGAAATAGAAATACTGCGTATATTGCAAGGATAACCCCGCTTATAATTGCCGGTACACCAACAGTAAACCCTTTTAATGAAGAGCTTTGATTGGGCCCCTTTTTAGCAAACCAGCCGGTGTTATCAAGACTCATTCCTGCACCTAAAAGCACAAAGAGATAGATCCCTACTGAAGCAAAAGTAAAATTCCAATCAATTGCGCTATGCGCACCCAGTGCTGCAACTGGTATAAATAATGCAGTCCAGGCATTCCTGATCACCGGAGAAGCTTTACGCTGTACACAGTTTCGTATAAATGCCCAGGCAAAAAATACCCAAAGCCCTGCGAAGGACAGAAAACCAAAAATTCCTGCCTCTATCCAGACTTCAAGATAGTGATTATGAACTGTTCTGCTGTTATATGGTTGATCAATATAGCTCTTATATACAGCTGCCCAGCCGCGGCCACCCAGCCCAAATACCGGGTTATCTTTAATAACCTTGAGAGCATCTTCATAAATTTCCAGGCGGCGGCCAGCGTTGATATCACGAGAAAATGAATAGAGGCGGTTGTAAAAACGTTCCGGCAGCAACCGGTAAGCTAAAAAGTTCAGTTTTTTGCTTTTGGCCCCGGTGATTAATTCTACTGAACGAATCGTAACAGATGTTCCCGGTTGCCTGTTGGCAAGCTTTACCTCCATCCTGGTAATATCTGTATTTGCAGTAAAGTGAACTGTTTCAGTTTGCCAGTCTTGATTCATTCCTGCGCTGTGCCTTACCAATTCGGTATAACTATATTCAGGAAGGCCGCCAAGTATAACCAGTTCCCAGACATCTTCGGTAAAGGGGCTGCTTGCTGAATTTAATGGATCAGTTTTTATTTCGAAGGTCAGGGCGTAGTCTTCTCCCGGGGTTACCGCACTCAGCATCTGCTCGACCTTTGTAATGTCTGAGCCATTCTCTGCATTGCTATGCACAAGTTTAATGGGCGAAATCACTACCCGGCCAATAAATATAACCATAATTATAATAACAGCCCCGGCAAGTGAGCCAATCAGGGCAAGGCGCGTTTTTCGTTTTAGCTTGAGAAACATCTCGATAATAAGCGAAGAAATAACAGACAATACAATTACAACGAATATAAGAAGCCAAGACCTTGCTGGGGCGTCGGATTGGAATACATTATCCAGGATCATGGCAAATGGTATCGCAATAAAGGTTGAAGCAGCCAGATTAAGGGTTGTTCTCAATCTTTCACCGGGGGCAGTGATCAGAATTAAAAACAGAGCCAGGGGAGGCAGTAATAGCCAGGCGCCACGGGAAAGGGTAAGAATTACGGTAATCAGCATCAGCGATGCAGAAATCAGGTAAAGGGTTCTCACTAATTTACGTCCAATGGGGGCCAGGCTGATTGCCAACAGATACGCCGCCATTAGATAAGCGGCGGCAGTGTTGGCATAGCCAATGGGAGAGCCAATTCGCCTTCCATCATAGGCAAATGGAAAATCCCAGCTTCCGGCAGCCACACCCAGGCTGGCAACAGCTATAATAAAAGCGGCCACCAGGGCAAAGTGCAACAGGAGGTTAACACCAACCGGAAGCACTGCCGATTCAGATTCCTTTGGTCTATTAGCATAAATATTTCCCCTAAACTTGAATTTAAAATGCCGCCCTATATCAAAGGCAACATAGTAAACAATCACATATGTAATTACTTTGGTTACTTCAGTAACTGCTTCTCTTATTTGTATCGCTGTGAACAGGGACAGCAGATAAGCAAATAATAAAACATTGACAGAGAGATCTGTAGGTGATCTAAAATAAGATCCATCATTGATTCTGATACGGTAAAAACCCCAAATTGCCAGCAGACTGAAAGCGAGCATATTAGCAACTATAAGCTCGCGTGGGAAGTAGAGCCCTCGCATAAATGGTCCGACAAACATTAATAAGAATATAGATAAAACCATAACAAGCATTAAATACTGCCCGACGTTCCAATTTTTATTAATCAAATTTTTATTGTTATTATAATTCCCGCCGGTGCCATGTTTATTTTTTCCAGACTTTTTTTTCAATTTCCCAACGCCCCCCGGTGATAATAAATATATTATACATAAAGAATTTATAACTATCAAAACATACAGCACCTCCGGTAAATATTTTAATTTTCCGGAGGTGCCCGAGATATAAATATTTTCTGTCTTGTTACTGGATTGTTTGCTATTCCCTACAGACAGTTAATCCCTGTAAATATCGTCTGGAACATTGCCCTGGTATGTGTTATCATCGGGTTCACTGATCTGCAGCTGTGCACCCTCCGAGGCATGCAATGCTCCACCGGAACTGGACCGGTTACCATCGAAGGTGTTTCCTGTTATTGTAACAATCGCTTCCAGCAGAGCAAAAATACCGCCGCCATCTCGTCTGGCTTCGTTATCCCTGAATGTGTTCCCTTCAACAGTCACCTGGGAATTGTGAACATAAAGTCCGGCACCGCTGCGCTCAACAAAATTACCCGATATGTCATTATCGACAATTTCCGGAGCGGACATTTCGGTAACCAGAATAGCGCCTCCTACCCTGGCCCTGTTATCAGATAAAGTATTCCCCACAATGATCGGGTTTGAACCGAAGTAAACCGAAAGGCCTCCGCCATTATCAGAAAAATTGCCGATGATCAGGTTATTTTCGATCAGGGGCGATGATTCTGCAAAAATTGCAACCGCTCCACCGGTCAGATCGGCTTCGTTATCAGAAAAACTGTTGTCCCGGATGGTAGGGGATGCAAGCACCATATAAATAGCTCCACCATTTTGGGCCACTGCATTGTTAACAAAACTGTTTTCAATAATATCAGGGCTGGCTTCCAGGAGCGATATCGCCCCGCCCAGTTCAGCCCGGTTATTGGCCAGGTTGTTTCCCTCTACCAGTAGTTTTACTTCCCCGTCTCCATTGATGGCAATACCACCACCACTGCGCCCGGCCGTATTGTTGTTAATGTCATTGTCAGTAACCTGGGAAGATGAGTCAACCAGGAAAAGGCCTCCTCCGCCCCCGGTAGAAATGTTGTCGTTAATGCGATTTTCACTAATGACCGGCGATGAGTTGTAAGCGAGGATCCCTCCTCCTCTTTCAGCCACATTGTTTACGATTACATTTTTAGTAATGGTCGGTGACGATCCGTTCAGCGCCAGGATACCGCCTCCGTATAGAGAAGGTATTTCCTGCATCTCGCCTTCAATTTCAAAAGCGAGCACTTCCTGGTTACCGCTTCCCCCGGTAATGGTAAAGCCGGTAAGCACTGCACCGCTGTCTTCTCCATTTTCAAAGGTAACCGTTGAACCAATGCCTCCGGCATCAATCACTGTCTCAGCAACAATTTCGGGATCATCTGGATCAACACTGCGCAGGGTAATATTTTTCCCCTGGAAATTGATATTTTCTCTATATGTACCCGGCCGTACAACTACTACATCACCATCTACGGCCGCATCAATCGCTTCCTGTATGGTTGTGTAGTCATCCGGAACATTAACCGCTCCTTCAACTACCACATCGCCACCACCGCAGGCGGCTAACACTCCGGAAAGTGCAACCAGCAGCAGGGCAATAACCAATAAATATAAAGGGCGCTTTCGCTTGCTGTTTCTCATTTACTAACCTCCATTCAGCCTTTATGCTACCTTTACGACAAGGGTTTTCAGGCTCTTAGCTGTGCCTGAAAACCCTTGCCATGGTGGACGTGAGGGGATTCGAACCCCTGACCTCTTGAATGCGAGCCAAGTGCTC
>CAZCHW010000192.1:0-4618 GCA_964498375.1 uncultured Syntrophomonadaceae bacterium
CTTGTATATTTCTATTTCTGCCCTGCATATATTATTGTCAAATGACGGAGTAACTATTGGAACTGTCGTTTTTGACGAGTCGGCAGCCCGGGGTGTTATCGTACAAATCTAGATGTTTATTTCAATTTACCTGGTGCTGAAAGAAAACCGGCCGGGCTATATCGTTTCAGTTCTTATGAATTCAATTATCCTGGTAATGTCGCTGGTTTTTTTAATTAGAAGCGGTTCGACTGAAGCTTTGCCGGGTGTTGTATCTTACACCGGGGTAATAGTGTTGATCACCCTGATCAAGGCTTATAAGGATAAAATTGCCGCCTATATTAAACGTATAAATGATCAAATTATTAAGGAAAGATTCTTTTCCAGCATATTCAAGCAGGCGCCGGTTGGTATTGCAATTCTAAATGATAAGAATCATACCAGGAGCACCGGGTTTGAAGATATTAACATTAACCCAACTTACGAAAATATACTGGGGAGGAGCAAAGATGAACTGCAAAATATTTCCTGGCCGGAGATAACACACCCCGATGACCTTGCCAAGGATCTGGCGCTCTTTAATCAATTTAAGCAGGGCGAAATTGATTATTATTCATTAGAGAAAAGATATATTAAACCTGACAAGTCTGTGGTCTGGGTGGATATGCTTGTTGCTCCCTTCAGCACCTCGGATGGAAAATCTGATGACCACTTATGTATTATCAGCGATATCACCAAGCGGAAAGATATTGAATCTACCCTGAAATATAACAGCGAACATGTTATGCTAACGGGATTATATAACCGTGATGTTTTGGAAAAAAAGCTGAAGGAAGATGCGAAAATGTCCATAGCAGAGAAACGGGCCTTGCTGAGCATTAACCTTTCTTCAATGGATATTTTAAGCCTGCGATACGGGTTTCATTACAGCCAAAAATTGCTGCGTGAGATTGCCGACGCCTTGAAAACATTGCATGATGGCCGCTATGAGCTGTTCCAAACCTATGAGAACCGTTTTGTTTATTATGTGAAGGGCTATCAGGATCGAAATGAGTTAACCGGGTTCTGCAGAACCATTGCCCAAACCCTGGATTCATATCTTTATATTCACGGCATTAACAGCAGCATTGGGGCGCTTGAAATAGATGAAACATTTATGGGCGATGCTGAACTGCTCTTGACAAAGCTGCTGTTAACCAGTGAAATGGCCAGACAAATCGACCACCAGGATGCTGCTATTTTATTCTATGGCCCGGAAGTTGACAGGCAGGTTGCCCGGGAAAATGCAATCAGTCATGAACTGACGGAGATTGCCAGTGGTTTAAAAACCGAACGAATCTACATGCAGCATCAGCCGGTTTTCGATCTGGCTACAAACAGTATCTGCGGATTTGAATCTTTAGCCCGCTTTAACAGTGCTAAATACGGACTGGTTCCTCCTGCCGAGTTTATTTCTCTCGCTGAAAAAACTAACCTGATCATACCGCTGGGTAACTTGCTGATTGAAAATGCCTTACAATTCCTGGTGAAGTTGAAGGAACATGGTCATGATTCCCTGACTTTATCAATTAACATTTCGATGATTCAGCTGCTCAAAGAAGGCTTTGCCGATAAGTTGCTGGGCAGGATTAAAGTGATGCAGCTTAACCCGGAATATATCGGCATTGAACTGACTGAAACGGCCTTTGCTGTGGAACAGACTCAGATACAAACTGTACTTGATCAGCTTAAGGCTTCAGGGATAAATATTCTAATTGATGATTTTGGCACCGGCTACTCATCTTTTTCGCGTCAAAGGGAGCTAAATGTTGATGTGCTCAAGATTGATAAGAGCTTTATCGATAATTTGCTTTTACTCGACCAGGATGTTGCAATTACCGGCGATATTATTTCGATGGCCCATAAACTTGGGCGCGGTGTTATAGCCGAAGGGGTTGAAGATGAAAGGCAGCTTCGCTACTTAAGGGAACACCACTGCGACAAGATTCAGGGGTTCCTGATCAGCAAACCGCTTGATGAAGGGGCGGCGCTTGAATTTCTGAAAAGCGGCCATAAATGGTCGGAGGAGGATGCCCAGTGACAAAGTATGTTGCCGTTATCGGGCCGGCTGAATGTTCTACTGCTGAACGAGAAAATGCTTTTAACATTGGGGCAATGCTTGCTGCGCGCGGAGCTGCTTTAATTTGCGGAGGCGGCTGCGGGGTGATGGAGGCTGCTGCACAGGGGGCTCAGTCGAAAGGTGGCCTGGTGATCGGCATCTTACCGGGAAACGATTGGCGCGCTGGTAATCCATACCTGACCTGCGCAATTGCTACCGGCCTTGGCGAGGCTCGTAACGCAATAATCGCCAGGACGGCAGATGCCCTGATCGCCATTGGCGGGGAATACGGCACCCTTTCAGAAATTGCCCTGGCGATGAAAATGGATAAGAAGGTCATCCTGTTTAACAGCTGGCAGCTGGAATCGGCACGGCCGGCAGGCAAAATACCCCTGACCGCCCTCAGCCCTGCCGAAGCAGTCAACCTCGCCCTGCAATAATTATTGTCAGGGGGACGGGGTTGTTGACAACTTTTAACAACTTCTGGAACACAGTAGAGCTGTTCCCCTGTACTTCTAAACTACTGCACCTGTAGTAACTATATTCTGACCCAATTATTAATAACTTTCTACACAGGAAATCTCATTAAACACTTCAGTTAACGCACAGTTACTTTCTGCTAATCTTTAGCCCGACCAAATGAGGCTGAAAACTCTGGTTTTTTTAAACAGGTTCACCAGAAAGAATCCGAACTCCATAAACAGGCCAAGTGTTAGAGCAAATATGACTGTGCCAACCCCAAGCGGCCCACCAAGAAAGTAGCCTACGATGGCAACGGTTACTTCCATAAAAGTTCTGATCGTTCCCGCATTAAACCGGGTTGCCTTAGTTAAGGCCAGCATCAGACTGTCGCGCGGGCCTGCTCCTACGTTGGGGCTAATGTAGACAGCAACACCGAGGCCATAGATAACAACACCGATCAGGTAAAGTAAAATTGCAGACCAAAGTTGTCCGCCGGGATAGGGGATATAATCAAGGGAGATTACCAGGTCGACAAAGAGGCCCAAAAATATCATATTCAGTATTGTGCCGATATATATGCGTACTTTGAAGAAGTAGCTGATTGCAAGCACAGTAAAACCGGTCAGCTGATAAACCCGGCCGATTGATAACCCCGCCTGGTTAGCCACCCCAATATGAAAAACATCCCAGGGATTTACCCCCAGGTTAGCGTTAATTGTAAATACAACCCCGTTGGCAACCAGAAACAGTCCGCTAAAAAAAGTAAAATATCGCAACGCCGTTCTGCGAACTGTCAGTGCATCAGTTTTTATCTTCATCATAGCCCTTTCAACAATTAATAGCTGCGCAGCACACTTGCTTAATAATATCATCTGGACAAATTATTGCCATGCTTTAAAAATATAACCGGTGTTTACACGGTTCTTCACAGTCTTCAGATCATATGGTTCAACAACTTATACTGCTGTTGATATAATATTAGGATATAGAATTAGCATATAAAGTCAAGAAATAGTATTCTTGAGCTGGTATCTTCAAAGCCAGGAGGTGATAATTACGGAGCGATGGGATAAGATTGCCGCAGTCCGCAGAATGCAGGACTACATGGAGGATAATTTGCATAACCCGATTACTCTGAGCCAGCTGTCCACGGCGGCAGGGTATTCGCAATGGCACTCCAGCCGGATTTTTAAAGATGTAACTGGCAAAACACCTTTTGAATATTTACGAACTTTGCGTTTAAGCAAAGCAGCAGAGGTTTTACGGGCAGGCGGGCAGCCAAAAGTGATCGACGTTGCTTTTGATTTCGTCTTTGATTCCCACGAAGGCTTTTCGAGAGCTTTTTTCAGGCAGTTTGGTGAATCACCGAAAGAATTCAGCCGCAAGAGCGGGCCGGTGAAAATCTTTATGCCCGAAAGAATCCGTGATTATTACCTTAATCTGCAAAAGGGAGATGCTGAAATGACGGAAAAAGAAAAGATTAGCACAGTGTTCGTCCAGGTGGTTGAAAGGCCTCGCCGCAAGTTAATCCTCAAACGGGGGGTTAAAGCCACACACTATTTCGACTACTGTGAGGAGGTTGGCTGCGATATCTGGGAGATACTTTCCGGTATTAAGGAGGCCATGTATGAGCCGGCTGGAATGTGGCTGCCTGAAAACCTGGTAAAGCCGGGGACATCAACTTATGTAATGGGGGTTGAAGTTGCGGCCGACTTCAGCGGCGCAATTCCGGAGGGGTTTGAAATAATTGAGCTTCCCCCCTGTAAGATGATGGTCTTCCAGGGCGAGCCTTACGAGGACGATGAAAAATTTGGCGATGCGATTGAGGAACTCTGTGAATTTATGAAGCGTTATAACCCAACGGTTTACGGTTTTGAATGGACCGATGCAGATGCACCAAGGTTTCAGCTGGAACCACAGGGCTACCGCGGCTACATTGAAGCCAGGCCGGTGCGGGCGATAAACAGCGGCAAGTAAACAACGTGCGGGCCGGTTGACATTCAACCGGCCCAATATTGTCAGGGGGACGGGGTTGTTGACAACATTTTTTATTAACTGCAAAATTTTGATTATAAAGGA
>CAZCHW010000193.1:0-4596 GCA_964498375.1 uncultured Syntrophomonadaceae bacterium
GCCAAACCCGGAGGAGGATTAATATATGAATCTCGTAATCGTTGAATCGCCGACAAAGGCGAAAACGATCAGTAAATTTTTAAGTAAAAGATACAAGGTGCTTGCATCGCAAGGACACCTGATTGATTTGCCGCGCAGTAAACTGGGCGTCGACCTGGACAATGGGTTTGAACCCCAATATATTACTATACGCGGTAAGGGGAAAATATTAAAAGAGCTTAAAGAAGCCGGCAAAAAGGCAGATAAAATATATCTAGCCGCTGACCCCGACCGTGAAGGGGAAGCAATTTGCTGGCATATCGGCCGTGCTCTTAAACTAGATCTTGATCAGCCCTGCCGGGTAGAGTTTAACGAGATTACCAAGGATGCAGTCAAAGCAGCTTTTAAGGAACCACGTCTTATTGATTCAAGCCGGGTTGAAGCTCAGCAAGCCCGGCGTGTTTTAGATCGCTTGGTTGGCTACCAGATCAGCCCGTTGCTTTGGCGTAAAATACGCAGTGGCCTAAGCGCCGGAAGGGTCCAATCAGTCGCGGTGCGCTTGATCTGTGAGCGCGAAGAAGAAATTAATAATTTTAAGTCAGAAGAATACTGGACAATTGATGCCCTGCTCGAAGATGAAAAATCGAAGGGATCATTTAAAGCTAATCTTGAGCGTTACAAGGGTAAAAAAATTGAGTTAACCAATCAAGACCAGGCGCATGATATTGTTGAAAATCTGAAACAGAAAAACTTTGTTGTTGATGAAGTTAAACGCAGTAAACGAAAAAGACGGCCACTTGCTCCTTTTATTACCAGCAGTCTGCAGCAGGAAGCTTCTTCGAAGCTTGGGTTTACCAGCCGCAAGACCATGAGTATTGCCCAGCAGCTTTATGAAGGTATTAATATTGGGGGGGGAGAAACAGTCGGTTTAATTACCTACATGAGAACCGATTCCACCCGCCTTTCCGCCCAGGCCCAGGAAGAAGCCCGTACCATGATTAAAGAAAAGTTTGGTGCCGACTTTCTCCCGGCTAAACCACCGGTTTACAAAGCGAAGAAAGGAGCCCAGGAAGCGCACGAGGCGATACGTCCTACATTTGCGACACGAGAGCCCGCGGCGATCAAAGATTATCTGTCCCGCGATCAGAACCGCCTCTACAAGCTTATCTGGAATCGCTTTATTGCCAGCCAAATGGCACCTGCCCTTTATGATCAGGTTAGAGTGATAATAGCAGCCGAAGATTACGGGTTTAAGGCTACAGGGTCTACTTTACAGTTTCCGGGCTTCATGGTAATTTACCAGGCCGATGATGAAGAAAAGGATACGGTTCTGCCTGCCCTTGAAGAAAAACAGGCATTGAAGCTGATTGAATTGCTGTCCGAACAGCACTTTACCCAGCCACCCCCACGTTTTAACGAGGCTTCGCTGATTAAAACCCTTGAAGAAAAGGGGATTGGCCGACCGAGTACTTACAGCCCGATTATTGAAACAATCCAAAGTCGCGGGTATGTAGTAAAGGACAAAAAAGCTTTTATTCCAACCGAGCTGGGCTTTATTGTAGTTGATATGATGAAAAATTATTTTCCGGAAGTGATCAATATTGATTTTACCGCTGAATTGGAGAATCAACTTGACCGTGTCGAGGAAGGAACGCTGGATTGGCAAAGAGTAATTAGCGACTTTTATGAAGGGTATCTGAAAGAACGCCTTGCCGTAGCTGATGAAAAGATTGAAAAAGTGGAAATAGCCCCGGAAGTGAGTGATGAAAACTGTCCTAACTGTGGCTCTCAGCTTATCTTTAAACATGGTCGGTTCGGTCGGTTTCTGGCTTGCCCTTCCTACCCGGATTGTAAATTTACAAAAAAAATTGTCAACAATACCGGAGTTTCTTGTCCGATAGAAAATTGTGATGGCAGCATTATCGAACGACGCAGTAAAAAAGGCCGTGTATTTTATGGGTGCAGTAACTATCCCGAATGCACATTTTCAATGTGGAATAAACCTTTAAGAGAACCCTGCCCCAAATGCGGCTCCTTGATGGCGGAAAAATGGAAAGGCCGTACTAAGTCCGGGTTGTGTACAAATAAAGACTGCGGCTACGAGAAAAAGTTTAGTGAAGAGAAAGCAATCAGGAAAGCCTGAAAAGCGGGGCGGGGAAGCATAATATGAATAGGTTGAATTTTTTAAAAAAACGATCCTATTTACTTGCACGGATAGTAACGTTGTGTTAGGATATTAAGGGTGTTGCGTGTGCCATTGCACGAATGGATTGAAAGATTTCTTTTTTATATGGAAGCCGGTAAGAACGCATCGCCTTTAACCCTGCAGGCTTACCGAAATGATCTTTTACAGTTCCTCGAGCTTGTCGGGGACAATCAAGGCAGCATTACTGATGTGAATCATTTAACGCTGCGTCGCTTTCTGGCCTGGCTGAAAGACCGGGGTTATTCCCGTCGATCTGTCGCGCGCAAGTTATCTGCGACGCGTTCTTTTTTGTTTTTTTTGAAAAAAGAAGGGGTTATCAGTGGTGGTAAATGGGCGGCGGTAACTCGTCCGAAACAGGGTAAAGAGCTGCCTCACTTTTTGTATTACCATGAAGTGATTGCCCTGCTTGAAGCACCACCGGCAGACACTTTACTTGGGTTCCGGGACAGGGTGATATTTGAACTAATCTATTCATCCGGGTTGAGAGTGAGCGAGCTGGTTGGTCTGACAATTAATTCGCTGCAGCCTGAAGAGCGCCTGGTAAGAGTGATGGGCAAAGGCCGTAAGGAACGAATTTTGCCAGTTGGCAAAGTGGCAACTGCTTTAACTGTGGAATACTTACTTAGAGTTCGCCCATTGCTCTCTGATAAAAACAAACTTGAAGAACAGAGCAATGCCCTTTTCCTGAACCGTTTTGGCAGACCCCTGAGTGATCGGGGGGTGCGCTACAGTTTTAAAAAATATATAATCCAGGTTTCGCATAAAGAGGGAATTACCCCTCATTCACTGCGCCATTCATTTGCTACTCACCTGCTTGAAGGCGGCGCTGATTTACGGGTGGTCCAGGAACTTTTAGGGCATGTCGACATATCAACCACCCAGATATACACACATATAACCAGGGCAAGACTAAGCGAAGTTTATCGTTCGGCGTTTCCGCGTAAATAATCACAAAGGACTGGTGCAGCATGTTTAATGCCACAACTATTTTAGCCATAAAAGTTGGTGAACGGGTTGCTGTGGCCGGAGACGGGCAGGTTACCTTTGGCAACAGTACTATCATCAAACATGGTGCCAGAAAGGTCCGGCGCTTGTATAATGACCGGGTTATAACCGGTTTTGCCGGTTCTGCAGCTGATTCCCTAACCCTCTGTGAAAAATTTGAAGCCAAACTGGAAAGCTACCAGGGCAATCTAATGCGTGCTGCGGTTGAACTGGCTAAAGAATGGCGGACTGACCGGGTCCTGCGGAGGCTGGAGGCTTTACTAATAGCAGCTGGACAGGATGGGTTGCTGATAATTTCCGGGACAGGAGAGATAATTGAACCTGACGACGGAATTGCTGCTGTTGGTTCTGGAGCGCCCTATGCCCTGGCTGCTGCACGTGCATTATTACGGAACACAGAGCTGGCACCGGGTAAAATTGCTGTGGACGCGTTGAAAATTGCTTCAGAAATATGTGTCTATACTAATGATCAAATTATTGTTGAAGAATTATAGAAGTTCAACTCTTGTGGAAAGGTTGTTAGCAGGCGATGTCTACCGAAGAATTAACACCGAAAGAAATTGTTGCGGAACTCGACCGCTATATTATTGGTCAGAAAGATGCTAAACGTTGCGTATCTGTAGCCTTAAGAAACAGGTACCGCCGCAAACAACTGCCTGAAGAACTTCAGGATGAAATAATTCCGAAGAATATTATCATGATTGGCGCAACCGGTGTTGGGAAAACAGAAATTGCCAGACGGTTGGCTCGCCTGGTTAATGCTCCCTTTGTCAAGGTAGAAGCAACCAAATTTACTGAGGTTGGATATGTCGGTCGTGACGTTGAATCAATGGTTCGCGATTTGGTCGAAACGGCGATCCGGATTGTCCGAAACGAAAAAATGCTTGGTGTAAAAGATAAAGCCTTAAAAAATGCTAATGAAAGGTTAATCGATATTATTGCCCCCCTGCCGGGTAAAAAAAGACGTGCCGCGAACCCTCTCGGTTTTCTATTTCAGTCAACCCCCGTTCCGGAAGAAACTGAAAGCGATGATCTGAAATTTAACGAACGCATGGCGCAAGCCCGCGAAGAGCAAAAAATAGTTAAAGATAGATTAGCTAAAGGTGAGCTGGAAGACCTGGTTGTGGAACTGGAGGTTGAAGAAAAAAAACCGCAGATGCTTGAAATGTTTAGCGGTCAGGGAATGGAAGAAATGGGTATTAACCTCCAGGACATGCTCGGTAATATTATGCCTGCGAAAAAGAAAAGGCGAAAAATGCCTGTATCTGAAGCAAGAAGCATCCTCGAACAGGAAGAGGCGCAAAGATTAATTGACATGGAAGCTGTAACTGGCGAAGCTTTGCGAAGAGCGGAGCAGTTGGGAATAATTTTTCTAGACGAAATTGACAAAATTGCGGGTAAAGATT
>CAZCHW010000194.1:0-4592 GCA_964498375.1 uncultured Syntrophomonadaceae bacterium
CATAAGTATAGATCAGAATATAATTGAAGCAGCAAAAGGGATGGGCATGAGCCCCTGGCAGATTTTAATCAATGTTGAACTGCCGGTTGCTTTGCCAATTATTGTTGCAGGAGTGCGGGTGGCATCAGTGATTGCAATCTCAGTGCTCACTCTTTCTGCCTACATCGGAGTAAGCAGTTTAGGTGTTTTAATTGTTCGCGGCATCGCAATGGGCAACAGTCAGGCTTTAGTGATTGGTTCTGCGCTTACAGCAATTATGGCTATTGCCATGAACTACGTTCTGTCTATTCTGGAAAATAAATTGTCTAAAAGGAGCTAGCATGATTGAGTTTGTTAATGTAAAAAAAGTATATAAAGACGGAGACAAACCGGCAGTTAATAATGTAAATTTACTTTTAAATAAAGGTGAAATTACCATCTTTGTCGGACCTTCAGGCTGTGGTAAAACGACCATGCTGAAGATGATCAACAGGATCGAAGATCCTACGGAAGGCCAAATTCTGTTGGAGAATCAGCCCATTAACGAACTTGATCCTTTAAAGCTGAGAAGAAAAATTGGTTATGTTATTCAGCATGTAGGCCTTTTCCCACACCAAACCATTAAGGATAACGTGGCTACAGTGCTCCGTTTGAATAAATGGCCCAGGAAAGAAATTGAAGCCCGCATTACTGAAATGCTAGAGTTGGTTGGTATACCCCCTGCATTGCATAAAAGACTGCCTGATGAATTAAGCGGAGGCCAGCAGCAGCGAGTTGGCGTTGCCAGAGCTCTGGCCGCTGATCCGCCACTTATGCTGATGGATGAACCATTCGGCGCACTCGATCCAATTACCAGAGATCATTTACAGAACGAATTTCTTAAAATACAGCAAAAAATTAGGAAAACAATTGTTTTCGTCACCCATGACATTGAAGAGGCCTTTAAAATGGGAGACAGAATAGTGGTAATGCGCCAGGGGAAAGTGATCCAGTATGATACTCCACTTAATATATTGAGCCAGCCGGCTGATGATTTTGTTTCAGATCTCACCGGGGCTGACCGCGGGGTTCGCTATTTAAACCTGGTGCCAACTTACAAATTAATGCTGCCCCTTGCAGATGAGGATGTGCATAAAGAAAATATAAAAGCACTACCTGCCGAAGCAAGGGTGTTATCAGATGATTCACTTAAAGATGCTTTCAATAAAATGGTGGAATTTGGTCAATCTGTCCTTCCTGTAACCGACAATGACGGTCAGGTACAGGGTAAGATTACCGTCCAATCGATCGTTCAGGGCATTATCAGGACAGAGAAGCATCCCGTATAAAATTTATAGCCACCCTTCAATTATTTCCGCGTTAACAATCTAGCAATTTATTTCACTTTAAAGAGCGAAAGGAGTAGTTTATTTTGAAAAAAATCCCTGATTTTCAAAACGAGAGAAATACGCTGATCATTGTAGACATGCAGAAAGAATCGCAACCTGATGGGTTTTGGAAAGCAGCCAACTGGGAGCCCACAGTAAAGGCTGCAAAAAAAGTGCTGGAGGCCTGCCGCCTCAAAAAAATGCCCATAATTCATGTTCGCGTTTCACGAGACGAGAACGGGGTGGAAAATCATCCCTTTGACCTGGTAGACGACAACGGAAGACCGCTCTATTCTATCCGGGGAACCAGGGATGAAGAGTTTGTAGATGAGCTGCAGCCGCTTCCTGGTGAGCACATTGTTAACAAGCAGCGGTTTTCTGCTTTCTACCAGACCAATTTAAAATTAATACTTGATGGCTTGAAGGCTGAACATCTTATAATGATGGGTGTATTCACCGATTCCTGCTTTTTAACCTCAGTATATGATGCTTTTACCATAGGCTACACAATATCGATCGTAAAAGATGCCTGTACTGCCGGCACAACTGCATCACATATGGCTTCTATACTAGATATGGCCAACTGGATTTACGGCTCAAGCTTTTACAAGGCGGACGAATTTGTTAAAGCTGTAAATGGCAAGGAGCACCAGGCCTGGTACTGGGATTACCCCAATACAAAACCTTACAATCTGGATAATATTGAAGAGCTTTATCATACTGTTTAACCGCAGTTTAAGCTGCACATAAAGTCTTTGGCTTTTACAGGCCAAGCAGAAACATATAAAACATCAAGATCAAGGAGGACAATAAGTTGAAGTTAGGTAAAAAAGTTAGTTGTTTTCTGGCCCTCACTATCATGGTATTAGCGCTGTTTTTTGTCTTTGGCTGCAATGCTGAAGATAATGCTGCTGGTGAGACAGAAAATGGAGAAGAAGTAACCAATGATGAGCCGATAAAGGTCGGCTGGACCCGTTACACAGAACAAAGTATTTTAGGGTGGATGGCAGCATATTTAATTTCTGATCACCTGGGCATTCCAATCGAGTTAAGCGCCGACCTGGGCAGCACATCAATTGCTCACGACGCTATAACCAAGGGAGCCATTGATGTTAGCGTCGATTATACCGGCGATGCTTTGGCCAATGTATTAGGGCTAGACCCGCTGCCTAATCCCGAAGAAGCCTACAATGCAGTCAGCGATGGTTTTAAAGAAGAATTTGATATCGTTTGGCTGGATCCTACAGAATTTAACAATACGTATGCCTTAGCGCTCAAGGAAGAGTACGCTGAAGAAATGGGAATTGAAACTATATCTGACCTGGAACCACATGCCGCAGACTTGAATATCGGGACTTCGGTTGAGTTTTCTGAAAGAGAGCTTGACGGATACCAGGGTATGGTTGATCACTATGGTTTTGGGTTTGGTGATATAACCCCGATGGATCCCGGTTTGATGTATATCTCGGCCGATCAGGGTGATGTCGATATAATAGTGGCTTTTGCCACAGATGCTCGCATAGACAGGTTTAACCTGCGCGTGCTGCAAGATGACAAAGAATTTTTCCCGGCTTACAACGCCGCTGTAACCATCAGGCAGGAAACCCTGGATCAGTATCCTGAAATCGGGGAAGTAGTTAATGAAGTATTCGCCACCCTCGATTTGGATACCATCTTAAAACTAAATGCCCGCGTCGATATTGATGAAGAAGAAACAGACACCGTAGCATGGGACTATCTGAAGGAGCTCGGTTACGTAGAATAAGTGAAACAGGCTTTTAGCTTAAGCCTGCTGTAACTTGCATCCGGTCAGGCCCCGGTCATAACAATAACTGTTGTGTTCGGGGCCGGGCCGGAACTTAGATTAAAAGATGTAATAAAAAATGTGATTGTGTAACAAAGGAGGGGTATCTTGTGTTTGAATTTTTAGAGTATGCAATTGACAATTTAGACCGCATTCAACGCTTAAGCTTAGAGCATTTAACATACGTAGGTTTTTCACTCGGCTATGCACTCTTAATTGGTATCCCCCTGGGCATCTTAACTACACGATATCGAAAATTGGAATCATTTGTTATGAACATTGTTTCAATGTTTTACACCATTCCATCCCTGGCCATGTTTGGGTTATTACTTCCCTGGGTAGGAATGGGCGACACCAATGCCATCATTGCCCTGACCCTGTACTGTCTGTTGCCTATAGTGCAGAATACCCATGTTGGCATCGTTAATATTGATCAAAATGTACTGCAGTCAGCCCGGGGCATGGGAATGAGTGACCTGCAAATTCTCTTAAAAATTGAAATACCACTTTCCCTGTCGATAATTTTTGCCGGAATTCGCACAGCTACGGTAAACACTATCGGCATCACTACAATTGCTGCCTTTATTGGGGCGGGCGGCCTCGGCACATTGGTATTCCGGGGACTGTCTACAATATCGCTTCGCCAAATCTTACTTGGCAGCATTCCTGTGCTGCTTATGGCCATTATCGCTGACTGGCTATTAAAGTATTTAGAAAACAGATTTACCCTGGCCGAGCGCCTGAAAAAACGCAACGCTGCCTAAAAGCCCTGCCAGAAAAACCATCCTAAAATTCCTGCAATCTCCAAACCACTTGCATAAGCATTTAAGATTAACAGAGTAATCAAGAACAGATAAACAGTAATAATTACTTATTGCTATTTGTTCTATTGTTTCTTCTACATTTTCAATCCACGCCCCCGTGCAGGGGGCGACCAGTTTGGTCCATTTGAGATACCGATAGAAGAAGTTTCAATCCACGCCCCCGTGCGGGGGGCGACGCGTTTCAGCGTTTGCCCTGCTCCCTGCATTGTGTTTCAATCCACGCCCCCGTGCGGGGGGCGACGCAGGATATTTGCAGCTCTGCTTCTGTTAGTCCGGTTTCAATCCACGCCCCCGTGCGGGGGGCGACAGCGAGAAGCGATAAGATATTTAAAGCAGGTATTGTTTCAATCCACGCCCCCGTGCGGGGGGCGACTATAGCTTCTTAAGATGGCGCAAGGCATTTTCTGGTTTCAATCCACGCCCCCGTGCGGGGGGCGACATTTGGGCCAGGGTAACACTAACAGTATCGGCATTGTTTCAATCCACGCCCCCGTGCGGGGGGCGACATGGATTTTCTCTGCCGCCTCTTCGATAGTCAGGGTTTCAATCCACGCCCCCGTGCGGGGGGCGACTTTATGCGGGGTTATATGATCCACAACCTCAGAGGGTTTCAATCCA
>CAZCHW010000195.1:0-4577 GCA_964498375.1 uncultured Syntrophomonadaceae bacterium
GCCAGGCAAAACCTGATTCCCAAATAGGTGAAGGGTTCAATTACTTCAAACGCATGCTTCATCACCACAAAATTCGAGCCCCAGAACAGGGCTACAAAAACCAGGGAGATATCGGCAATAATCATTTTTTTTCGTTCATTCTGTTCTTTCATCGGACACCTTCACAAAAATATTGCCCGGCCTCTAATAATTTATTAATAGCCGGACAATAATATATTATCATAATCATTTATATTCAGCAAAAGCAAATCTTACTTTTTACCTTTAAATTAAGCTTCCTGTAAGATTTCATCCTGCGCAGGCTTATCCTGTTCCAGCGGCTTGAGAACTAAATTTAAAATCAGGGTCAGGGCAAGCAAACCTGCTGAAATCAGGTAGGCATTGGTAAAAGTTCCGGTAGCATCAGCAATTGCTGATGCAAAAACCGGGCCGATTGCTCCGGCAATACCCCAGGCGGTATAAAGAATGCCGTAATTTAGTCCAAAGTTTTTCATTCCATAAAAATCGGAGGTTATAGATGGGAAAAGGCTTAGCAGCGAACCATATGCTATCCCAGCAATTGCAGTTCCCAGGGCTATAGTAAGAGGATTTAAATAGAATGCAAAGGCTAACATATTTAAACCCTGCAGGATAATCATCAGCTGAAGCGTGCGAATCCGTCCAATTTTATCAGAGAGCATGCCGCCGCCGATTCGGCCGGCTGCATTAAAAATTGCCAGCAGCACAACCAGCAGAAATCCTGCTTCAAAAGCGGCTTGCTGGGCGGCAATAATTGAGATGCTACCTATAATCATCAGTCCTGCGGAAGAAGCAAGAGCAAACATGACCCACAAAAGGTAAAATTGCGGAGTCTTCAGCATCTCTTTCCAGCTATAGTCGCGACGGGTAGTTTTCGGAGCCCCGCCGGTTTTACCTGTTCTGACCGGCGCTGCCGGCAGATAACCAGCTGGAGGGTTAGTGATAATCAGTGACAACGGAATGCCGACAAGCAAAACAAAAATACCAAGAATTCTAAATGTAATTGCCAGGCCATAATGCTGCAAGAGCAACGTAGTAACAGGAGCAACGTAGACTGAGGCTACACCGAACCCTCCCACTACTATACCGGTAACAAGGCCTTTCTTATCCGGGTGCCACCACTTCATCACCGCCGGAGTAACACAGGAATAACCAAAACCGATTCCTGTTCCGACCAATGCCCCGTATGACAAGACCATCAACGTTGGCGTTGTGCTGTAGCTGGAAGCCAGAAGGCCAAAACCAACCAGCAAAACTCCTGCTATGACAAACCTTTTTGGACCTAAACGGTCCTGTAATCTGCCGGCCACCAACAGGGCTACGGCAAATATAATAATTGCCACCGTGTAAGGAAGCGATGCAGCACTATTGCTCCACCCGAGAACGAGGACAAGATCCTTAGAAATAATGCTCCAGGAATATAATACACCTAATGTAAGGTTAATACCCGTTGCAGCGATTAATACCACCAGGGGATTTTGCAGCTTCGTCAATTTTTCCATGTTGTTCCTCCGCCTGTATTTAATTTTTTACGACAGGACCTATTGTATCAGTTTTCTTATTTTAATGCCACTAAAATTATTTTACACGCAGAATTGCAGTAAAAGCTTCCTGGGGGATTTCAACCCGGCCGATTTTTTTCATCTTCCTCTTACCCTCTTTTTGCTTTTCAAGTAGCTTCCGCTTGCGGGTCACGTCTCCGCCATACAGCTTTTCTGTTACATTTTTCCGCAAAGCCTTAATCGTCTCCCGGGCTATTATTTTATTCTCCAGCGCCGCCTGCACGGGAACATCAAACATCTGGCGGGGAATAATATCTTTAAGCTTTTCAACCATTTCTCGTCCACGCTGATAAGCACTTTCCCGATGCAGAACAAAAGAGAGCGCATCTACTTTCTCTGAATTAACAAGGATATCCATTAAGACCAAGTCAGAGCGCCGGTACCCCTGGATTAAATAATCCAGGGAAGCATACCCCCTGGTTTTTGATTTAAGCAGATCAAAAAAATCATAAATAATTTCAGCCAGAGGCAAATAGTAGGTCAATTTCACTCTTCCCGAGTCCAGGAATTCAGTATTTCTAACTTCACCTCGTTTATCCTGGCATAACTCCATTACTGCCCCGATATATTCTGCCGGTATGAGGATGGTTGCGTCAACGTAAGGTTCTTCAATCATTAATCGCTCATCCGTTGAGGGCATCTGGGCAGGATTATCAATATCAATAATTTCTCCATTTTTTAGATGAACCCTGTACACTACACTGGGTGCTGAAACAATAAGATTAAGGTCATACTCACGTTCTAATCGCTCCCGGATAATGTCCATGTGCAGGAGACCTAAAAAGCCGCAACGAAACCCGAGCCCCAGCGCTGCCGACTTTTCCGGTTCATAAGTTAATGCAGCATCGTTTAGTTTCAAGCGCTCGATCGCCTCGCGCAGAGTTGTAAAGTCATTACTATCCTGGGGGAAAAGCCCGCAATACACCATTGATACAACCGGGCGATAACCGGGCAAAGGGGATTCCGCCGGATCATCGAAGCCTGTGATTGTGTCTCCGACTCCAGCATCACTGACATTCTTAATTGATGCGATCAGGTAACCGACTTCCCCTGCTGCAATTGTTGAACAGGGATCCATCGCAGGCCTGAACACACCAACTTCAGCAACTTCAAAATCTTTACCGGTGTTCATAAACTTAATCCGGTCACCCTTGCTGATTGTTCCATCAACAACCCGGATATATGCTATGACACCCCTGTATTTATCATAATGAGAGTCGAAAACGAGCGCTTTCAGAGGGGCTTGCGGTTTTCCTTCCAGAGGAGGTGGTATTCTATTTACCACCGCTTCCAGCACCCCGTCGATATTTACTCCTTTTTTAGCTGAGATCGGTAAAGCCCCTGCAGCATCATCACCGATCAGATCATATAATTCTTGCTTAACCCGTTCGGGATCGGCATTTTCCAGATCGATCTTATTAATTACCGGGACAATGGTTAAATTTTGTTCCAGGGCAAGATAAGTGTTTGCCAGTGTCTGCGCTTCAATACCCTGTGCTGCATCAACAACAAGAATTGCCCCCTCACAGGCAGCGAGGCTGCGTGACACTTCATAAGTGAAATCTACATGACCGGGGGTATCTATAAGGTTCAAAATATATTCTTCGCCGTTTTGCGCCTGATAACTAAGGCGAACCGCCTGCAATTTAATAGTGATTCCTCTTTCCCGTTCCAGGTCCATCTGGTCGAGAACCTGTTCTTTCATCTGCCGGGCGGTAAGAGTACTGGTAGCTTCCAGCAGTCGATCAGCCAGGGTCGATTTTCCGTGATCTATATGGGCAATAATACAGAAATTCCTGATCTTTTCCGCTTTCACCCGGGCAACCTCCTTCACCAATTCAAATCTGTCACCGTTGGATTATATCATAACAGAATTAAATAGGAAGTTTCCCTCACCAAAGTATTGATTTCAATGCTATAATACATCTCAATATCCAGAACTTTAGCTTTGTAATAAATAACAAATAATTTATTATAGATTTACTAAAATTGCACCTGCAGTAACAACAATGATACCCGCCACCATCTTTACCTCTACTTTTTCCTTCCATCCGACAAAAATAATGCTCAATAATAGAACAAGTACAGGTTGTGTATTTCTAATAGCAAGTGCTTGCCAAACAGGTATATAAAGGTATGCCCTTAGCAATCCAACTACTCCAAGTAAAATTCCTGCTCCTGAAAGCACATAATAAAACAAACTTTTGTTACTGAACCTGGTTAGATAATAAATGGATCTTCTTTTATAAATACTAATCAGCGAACAAGCAAGAAAACCAACAGAAATATTAATAAAAAAACCCAGGTTGATAGGCGCGCCACCTTGTACTGCTGCGCCTCTGGCTATATTTGCCAGGGCAAAAGCAAAACCAGATAATAATGCATATACTCCTCCTTCCATTTTTTTCGTTTCCAGTAAACTCGTTATTCCTTCGTGATTTTTCAATCCAATAAATAAAATTCCACCTATTATTAGAGCTATTCCTAGGTAGCCATGAAGTCCAGGGCGTTCACCTAGTAATATCAAAGCTAATAAAATTGCAAATAACGGATTAGCACCGCCTCTAATAGCCGAAGCATGGGAAGCCCCGATTTGCCCGATTGCAACTATTCCCAAAACAGTCCCGATAAAAGAACCCAATAATCCGTCTATTAAAAACAGAAAAATGGCGCTTTTATTTATCGAAGCCAACTCTTTTGACAAATCATCTCCGCTAATCAAGAGAATAATAAGATAGAATAGCAGCGCTGAAAGTAGGGAGAGAGAATTAATTTCCCATATATTGTTTTTATAGTTTGAGTTCAACATCCCCTTACGTGTCATTAAATAAGAAAAGGCAAAACCAAAGGCAGCCAGAGATGCATAAAAAATACCCATTTTATTTTTCCTTTAATTGCTATTTTTATGAGCGAGGCCGATAAAATCTTCTGTTGCTCTAAAACTATATTTTTCCATGTAACTACCTATCTCGTCAATTATTTCAAAATAGATCGCTG
>CAZCHW010000196.1:0-4567 GCA_964498375.1 uncultured Syntrophomonadaceae bacterium
TCTGTTGTCAATTTTTTTCTTTTCTTCGGACATTAAATGGTCTAACCTCCTTTAAGTATGTGAGATAAGAGTTGTGCAGACTTCTTTAACCTGTCCCCTTGAACCTTATTTATTTTTTTACCAAAATAAATAGTTGGGTTATATAAAGAGATTTAGTCTTTCTGTCACCTCCCGCAAGCCATGTCGTATATTTTTTCCAATCCGGGCATTAGGTCTGTTAGTGTGGACACCAAAGGTTCGCCGCGGCGGGCCCGATTCAGAATTTCTTCGGAAAAGGGAATCATCCCGGCAAACCGGTCGGCTGGTAGTTGTGATTCGAGGTAGACGCGGTCTTCTTCGTTACGAATTTTATTCCCCACGAAATAGACCTGTTTAATTTCAAGATCAGTGCAGAGTTGATCGACCGCTTTGGCAGTACTTACACCTGCGCGGGTTGGTTCAACGACAACCAGCATCATTTCAACCCCACGGGCTGTGCCGCGAGTGAGATGTTCAATGCCGGCGCTCATGTCGAGCACAACCGCTTCAGGGCGATCGAGGAGCATGGTGGTTAGAACGGCGTTTAAAAACGAGTTTTCTTTGCAGTAGCAGGCTGAACCGCCTTGTTTAATTGCGCCCATCTTTAGAAAACGTAATAAACCCTCGTGAAGGGTATAGGTATCGAGGACATCGTCAACATCGGGATTGAGGTCGACAAGAGTGCCTCCCCCGGCATTTTTAGCCTCGATAACATCCTGCAGTTCTGCTAAAGGTCGCAACTGTTCAAGTTTTTCCGGATCCAGACCGAGAACAAGTCCCAGGTTGGCATCGGGGTCAGCATCGACTGCGAAAACCGGCATCTGATGAAGTGTGAAACAGCGCACCAACTGAGCGGAGACCGAAGATTTACCGGCCCCGCCTTTGCCGGAAACAGCGATTTTCAAAAAATGACACCCCTTATCAGGGCAAAAAAATATACCCCTCTCAAGTTACTCGCTATCCCCTATTCGACAATAGGGGCAATAATTCCTTTACAGCCTTTAAAGTTGGTACTTTCATAATATTTAGACTTTCCCCTAAACTAGCCAGGGGACGGTTCTCTGGCCCAAAAGTGCCGGACCGGACAAAAGTTAACCTGGCCGGAGAACCGCTCCCCGGCCAGAAGTAGATTGAGCCTGTTTATTTCTTAGTAAAAACAAGGTTTTCGTTTTCCCCCACAGTTACAGCTACCGTATCGCCGGGAGAAATATTGCCGAGCAACAGTTCCTCAGAAATTCCGTCTTCAAGACGGCGCTGGATTACCCGCCTTAACGGGCGGGCGCCGAACTTGGGATCATATCCTTCACGCAGCAATATATCTTTTACAGAATCGTCGACTTCCATGTGTAAGCTGTACTCTTCGATGCGATTGTTCAGCTCGTCAAGCATTATATCAACAATTTGTGTGATATGTCCCTGATTAAGCGAGTGGAAAACAATCAGATCGTCGACGCGGTTGATAAATTCCGGGCGGAAGGTTCGTTTCAATTCATCCATAATCCGGTCTTTCATTTCATCGTAATCACTCTCTTCGCTGGAAGCGCCAAATCCCATTGCTGCTTTATTCAGGAAGGTCGCCCCGACGTTTGAGGTCATGATGATGACAGTGTTGCGAAAATCAACCGTCCGGCCTTTACCATCAGTTAACCGGCCATCCTCGAGAATTTGTAACAACACGTTGAAAACATCCGGGTGAGCCTTTTCCATTTCATCCATCAATATGACCGAGTAAGGCTTGCGGCGCACTTTTTCAGTCAGCTGTCCACCCTCATCATAACCGACATATCCGGGAGGCGCGCCAACCAGGCGGGCAGTAGTGTGTTTTTCCATGTATTCGGACATATCAAGCCGAATCACTGCATTCTCATCCCCAAAAAGTGCCTCAGCCAGGGCTCGCCCCAGCTCGGTTTTACCAACCCCGGTAGGTCCAAGGAATATGAACGAACCAATCGGGCGTTTTGGGTCTTTCAGTCCGGCACGAGCCCGTCGCACCGCCCGAGATACCGAGCGAACCGCTTCGTCCTGGCCGATTACCCGCTTGTGCAACGTTTCTTCAAGCTTAAGCAGACGTTCCGACTCTTCTTCTGCAAGACGCTTGGTGGGTATTCCGGTCCAGCTGGAAACAATATAAGCAACGTCTTCTTCTGATACCAGAGAAAGATCTGAGGCTCCCACTTTTTGTTCCCACTCTTTCTTCTGTTCCTCCAGCTCTTCCTTGAGTTTATGTTCTTCATCGCGCAGCTTAGCAGCCTTTTCGAACTCCTGGTTACGCACTGCTGCTTCTTTTTCGGTGCGTAATGTATGCAGCTTTTCTTCAACCTCTTTCAGATCGGGCGGCACGGTGTAGTTGCGGATTCGCACCCGCGATGCTGCTTCATCAATTAAATCGATCGCCTTGTCGGGCAGAAAACGGTCAGAAATATAGCGGTCGCTTAGCTTTACCGCCGCTTCCAGGGCTTCATCAGTAATTTTTACCTTGTGATGAGCTTCATAGCGATCGCGCAAACCTTTCAAAATTTCAACACTCTCTGCACGCGATGGTTCGCCGACTGTAATTGGCTGGAAACGCCTTTCCAGGGCCGGGTCTTTTTCGATATGCTTCCGGTATTCATCCATAGTAGTGGCGCCGATACACTGCAACTCTCCTCGAGCCAGGGCCGGTTTCAGAATATTAGAAGCGTCAATTGCTCCCTCGGCCGCTCCTGCACCGATCAGGGTATGCAGCTCATCAATAAAGACCATGACATTACCGGCCTGACGCAGCTCATTCATCAGCTTACGCAGCCGCTCCTCGAATTCTCCACGATACTTGGTCCCGGCGACTACGGCAGCCAATTCAATAGTAACCACCCGTTTATCACGTAAAATTTCCGGCACTTTGCCCTCAACAATACGCTGAGCTAACCCCTCGGCAATTGCAGTTTTGCCAACTCCCGGCTCGCCGATCAGCACCGGGTTGTTCTTCGTCCGCCGGCTGAGAATTTGAATAACCCTTTCAATTTCCTTTTCCCGGCCAATCACCGGGTCAAGCTTGCCTTCCTTGGAAAGACGGGTCAGATCACGGCCAAAAGTATCAACAGTCGGCGTCTGGGGACCGGGTTTTTCACCATCCTGGGTTCGCGCAGCTCCTTCTTCACCGCCAAGCAGCTGGATAACCTCTTTTCGGGCTCGTTTCAGGTCAATCCCCATGTTCGACAGCACCTGGGCAGCGATTCCCTCCCCTTCCCTGACCAGCCCTAGCATCAGGTGTTCGGTACCAACGTAGTTATGCCCAAGGTTCTGGCTCTCTTCAATAGCCAGCTCTACTACCCGTTTTGCCCGGGGAGTGTAACTAATACCCTGTTGAACTACTTTTTCCCCTTTGGGGGTAATTCTTTCCACTTCGCTGCGCAGGCTGCTTAAATCAATAGACATATTTTGCAAGGCGCGGGCAGCAATCCCTGACCCTTCACGAACCAGGCCGAGTAACAGGTGCTCGGTGCCAATAAAGTTATGATTTAACCGCTTGGCCTCCTCTTGCGCTAAAACCAGCACTTGCTGGGCTCTTTCAGTAAATCTTCCAAACATGAACATTTATAATCACCTCTTTTTAAGAGTTATAAGATAGGTATCGGTTTAAATTTATGTTAACTAGCCAGAGAACCGTCCCCTGGCTAGGTTAAGGGCTGATTTGATCTGTGCCGGGCGTTCCAGGTTGCGTTCGTTGTCGTTTAGTTCACGACCGGCCAGCAGCTGCAAACAGGCCGGGCGAATCAGCACCAGCAGCTCATTAAGCAACCGGTGATCAACTGATTTAACCAAACCGAGATCGTAACCAAGGCGCAGGTCGGATAACAACTGAATTGCCTCTTGCGAGCTCATCAGCTGGGCATATTTTAATATTCCCAGCGCCCGCCAGGCTTTATCGGCCAGCTGGGCTCTCTGCTTATCGAGCAGCGCCTGCCTGGCATTCTGTTCCTGTTCGATGACCTGCCGAATCATCCCCCCAAGGTTGCTGATTATTTCTTCCTCACTGTGTCCGAGAGTAACCTGGTTGGAAATCTGGATCAGGCTGCCTACAATATCGCTACCCTCACCGTAGAGGCCACGTACCGCCAAACCAACCTGGGAAAGGGCTCCCAGAATTCGATTGACCTGCCCGGTCAAAAGCAGAGCCGGCAAATGCAGCATCACTGAAGCGCGAAGGCCGGTGCCAACATTGGTTGGGCAGGCGGTCAGATAACCGTAATTCTCATCGAAAGCAAATTCCAGATCTTCTTCAAGCAGGCTGTCGTAACGATCTGCAATACCCCAGGCCTCTTCAAGCTGCAGGCCGGGCAGGATTACCTGCAGTCGCAGGTGATCTTCTTCGTTTATCATCAGACTGACAGCCTCGTCTCTGCTGAGCAATAATGCTCCATGTTTTGATTCCCGGGCCAGCATTGGGCTGGCCAAATGTTTTTCAACCAGGGCCTGCTTCTCCAGAGAACTTAATTGTTCAACCTGCAAAAAACTAAAATCGCTGAATGCTTCACTTTTAGCCGCTGCATCATGCACCAGGCTGAGAATC
>CAZCHW010000197.1:0-4552 GCA_964498375.1 uncultured Syntrophomonadaceae bacterium
CCTGCCCATTGATTATGACTCTCTGAACAAGGCCGGGGCAATAATGGGTTCCGGCGGCCTGGTCGTAATGGATGAGCGAACCTGCATGGTTGACCTGGCCCGGTATTTCTTAAGTTTTACCCAGAAGGAATCCTGCGGCAAATGCACCCCCTGCCGGGAAGGAACCAAGCGAATGCTGGAGATTCTCAATCGCATTACCGAAGGCCAGGGACGTCCGGAAGATCTTGATACCTTGGACCGCCTGGCTTACAGCATCAAGGACAGCTCCCTTTGCGGTCTTGGTCAGACCTGTCCCAACCCGGTTTTAAGTACGATCCGCTATTTCCGGCACGAATATGAAGAGCATATCAATGAAAAATTCTGCCGGGCCGGGGTTTGCAAGCCCCTTTTCAATTACTGGATCGACCTGGACAAGTGTACCGGTTGCACCGCCTGTGCCCGTGTTTGCCCGGTTCAGGCGATCAGCGGTGAAAAGAAAGGTCCCCATGAAATTGATCTTGATCTCTGCACCAACTGCGGCAGCTGCATCGAAAAATGCCGTTTTGATAGTATCTTTATTGTTCCGGTCAGGAGGGAAGCTGATGTCAGCAATTAAACTAACAATCGACGGGGTTGAAGTTGAGGTTCAACCGGGGACGACAATTCTGGAAGCTGCCCGGAGCGTCGGTGCCGATATTCCTACTTTTTGTCACGATCCCGAATTGCCGCCGAACGGGGCCTGCCGGATTTGTGTTGTGGAAGTGGAAAAGGCTAAAGCGCTGGTTGCCTCCTGTGTTGCCCCGGTCGCTCCCGGGATGGTTGTTCATACCGAATCAGACAGGGTAGTGAGGGCCAGACAGGATATTTTAAGGCTTCTGGTGGCTAACCACCCCCTGGTTTGTATTACCTGTGAAAAAACCGGAGAATGTAAATTGCAGGATTACTGTTACCGCTACGGAGTGGCTGACGGTGAATACCTGGGAGAAAAGAAGGAACTGCCGCTTGACCAAAGCAATCCCTTTTTTATTCGTGATATGAATAAGTGTATCCTCTGTGGTATTTGTGTCGGTAAGTGCCAGGACGTGGTCGGAG
Organism: uncultured Syntrophomonadaceae bacterium; assembly: GCA_964498375.1. Classification (GTDB taxonomy): domain Bacteria; phylum Bacillota; class Dethiobacteria; order DTU022; family DTU022; genus JAABTH01. The sequence continues at coordinate 1,072 of CAZCHW010000197.1, forward strand.
CCGGGGCGATTGATTTTACCGGACGTGGTTTTAGCAGCAACGTTGGCCCGGCTTACGAGGATAAGATTGAAGATTCACCATGTGTTTTTTGCGGGCTCTGCATTGATAGCTGCCCGGTGGGAGCCCTGATCCCCAGGGAAGGAATCGGCCTGGGACGACCCTGGGAAGTTGAAAAAAGTGGGGCAATTTGTCCCTATTGCAGTGTTGGTTGCGGGATTAATATGCATATAAAAGATGACCAAATTATTGGAGTAACTCCTGATAAAACGAGCCCGGTCAACCGAGGACATCTTTGCGCGCGGGGCAAATTCGGCTGGGACTACCAGCGCAGCGGTGAACGTTTAACCGCCCCGCTGATTAAATCGAACGGAGTTTTTGTCGAGGTAAGCTGGGAGGAAGCACTTGGTCACATTGTCGACAATCTTGACGAACTGCGCGGCCGTTACGGGCCGGAAGTGCTGATGGGACTATGTTCGCCAAAGGAGACCAACGAAGAAAGTTACCTGTTCCAGAAATTAATCCGTTCGCTCGGATCGAATAATATAGACAGTTACACCAGGCATTGCCATGCCCCGTCAGTTAAAGCCCTGATGCATGCCCTTGGTGGAGCGGCAATGACCAACAGTATTGAAGAGCTGACTAAAAGCGAGGCAATCCTGGTGATTGAAGCAGACCCGCTTGATACCCACCCGATTATTGGCTACCGGGTTCGTGAGGCGGTTCGCTCTGGCGCAGGCCTGATTGTAGCCGGGGAGCGCCAGGCCGGTTTAGGCGATCTGGCTACCCACTACCTGCCGCTTCAGCCGGGCGGGGCTATAGCCCTGGTCAATGCCATGGCTAAGGTAATTCTCGATGAAGGCCTGCAGGATCAAGCTTTTATCGACAAAAGAACGGAAGGATATTCTCTCTTTGCTGAAGCTGTCGCTGGTTATGATCTGAATTATGCAGCTGAGCTGACCGGCCTGACAGTTGAGGAAATCAGGGCAGCGGCACTGACGTATGCCGGAGCAACTAAAGCAGCAATAATTTCCAGTGCGGTGATCCGGCAGGAGCAAGGTGGTGATCAGCTTACTTTGGCTTTGGTTAACCTGGCTCTGCTGACCGGTAATCTGGGGTGTGATTCGGGTGGATTATACCTGCCCTACAGCGAAAACAACCTGCAGGGTTGTGCCGATATGGGGGCGTTGCCATCGGTTCTAACCGGTTACCAGCCGCTCGATAACAGGGATGTTCGGGATAAATTCAGCAAAGCATGGCAAGTATCAATCAACGCCGATCCGGGTTTTTCTGCCTTAGATCTATTTGAAAGCGATCGAACCCTGCCGATCAGGGGGATGTTCATCCTGGCTGAGAACCCTGCTGCCTGTGGCGATAATAGTGGTAAAGCTGCAGCAGTTTTAAAAAACCTCGAATTTTTAGTCGTCCAGGACATTTTTATGACTGAAACTGCCGCCCTCGCTGATGTTGTATTGCCGGCGATAGCTTTTGCAGAAAAGCTGGGTACATACACTAACACAGAAAGAAGGGTGCAGCTTAATCATCCCGCCGTGGAGCCGCCTGGCGATACTTACCCCGATTGGATGGTTCTGGCCGAACTGGCAGGATGGCTAGGTTTTGAGTGGGAATATGATAGCCCGGAGGATGTTTTTAATGAAATGGCCGCACTGACCCCGCAGTACCAGGGGATAAATTACGACAGGCTGGAGGAAAAAGGCTTGCAATGGCCCTGCAGCAGCGTTGAGCATCCTGGAACTTCCTATCTTTACGGTGGGCGTTTCGGCCGTGGACTGGCACTTTTTACCGTGTTCGATTCCCTGGTGCAGGCAGATTCAGCTATAAAACCACTGCCGATTCAATCAGCGCGCGGTGAACACGGGTGCAGTTGCATCAGCGACAGTATGAGGAATCACTCGTTGATAAAAAACCTGAAGTAAAACCGGAGGTGATTGGTAGTGAGCAGGTTGATTTTCCCGGATCATTTTCTCTGGGGCGCAGCAACCTCTGCTTACCAGATCGAAGGGGCCCATGATCGGGACGGTAAGGGCGAATCGATCTGGGATCGTTTTGCTCATACCCAGGGAAGAATCTGGAACGGGGAAACAGGCGACCGGGCCTGTGATCACTACCATCGATACCGGGAAGACATCGGAATTATGGCTGACCTGGGCTTACAGGCCTACCGCTTTTCTATTTCCTGGCCACGCATTTTCCCTTCCGGTGGAGGCAAAGCGAACCGGCAGGGACTAGATTTTTACCGCCGCCTGGTCGAAGAACTGCAGCAACATAAGATTAAGGCGGTTCCAACCCTCTATCACTGGGATTTGCCCCAGGCTCTGCAGGATAAAGGTGGATGGTTAAATCGCGATACAGCGCGCTATTTTGCCGAATACGGAGCCTGCCTTTTTGAACAGCTCGATTTGCCTGTGGAACTCTGGATAACCCTGAATGAACCCTGGGTAGTGGCTATTCTCGGCCATGCTTTTGGTATTCATGCCCCCGGTCTGGATGATTTTAAGGCAGCAATTACAGCCGGCCACCACCTGCTGCTCGGTCACGGCCTGGCTGTTCAGGCCTTCCGAGAGGTCCGTCAGGCAGATGAAACGATTGGCATCACCCTCAATCTGGCCCCGGTTGAACCGCTCACTGATAGTAAATCAGACCGTGAAGCAGCCTACCGCTCGGATGGTTTCATGAATCGCTGGTTTCTTGATCCGCTTTTCAAGGGTTATTATCCTTCCGATATGGTCGATCTGTACCACCGTAACTTTAACCTGACTGCTTTTTCCAGAGATGATTTAAAGATTATTGCCGAACCGATCGATTTCCTGGGGATTAACAATTATACCAGGGTTTTGGTTGAAGGTGGAGGCGATGAAAATGCGTTTATGGGGAACCCGGTAAACCCGCCTGATGCTGATTACACTGAAATGGGCTGGGAGGTCTACCCGCGCGGACTTTACAACCTTTTAACCAGGATTCATCGTGATTACGGCCCGCTGCCGCTTTATGTGACAGAAAACGGCGCCGCTTTTAATGATCAGCCAGGGAAGGACGGCACGGTCAATGATCCACAGCGGGTTAGTTTTCTCCAGAATAACTTGAAATACTGCCTGCAGGCAATTGAAGAAGGTGTGCCCCTGCGCGGTTACTTTGCCTGGAGCTTGTTGGACAATTTTGAGTGGGCCTTTGGCTACAGCAAACGCTTTGGTCTGGTTTACGTTGATTTTACAACCCTTGAACGCTACCCGAAAGAGAGCGCTTACTGGTATAAAAAGGTGATCAGCCGAAACGGCCTGGAGCTTTAAAACGGGGAAGGTGCTTTATGGAACCCAGGGCAATAACCAGGAAAATAGTCAGGCTGCGGGATGGAGTCCCTGAGGACACTGAAGATCTGGTTGTGGCAGAAGCGCCAGTGACGATCTACCTGAATGGTACTGAATTGGTAACCCTGCTCTGTACTCCGGAAAAGATCGATCGGCTG
>CAZCHW010000198.1:0-4547 GCA_964498375.1 uncultured Syntrophomonadaceae bacterium
TTTCCGTCAAGGAAATAGGCAATACTTTTTTCATAGACAAACTTAATACCCTCAGCCTCTTCCACGACATCCTTATCTTCCTGAACCGACTCATCCAGAGTCAGGCCATACCTGGGTCCGCCTCAGCCCATACCGCTGACATAAATTCTGATATGAGCATTATCTTTTTGCTCTTCAGCTAAAAACTCCTGGAATTTTGTTTTTGCTGTTTCACTAACCTGTAACATTTGCATCCCTCCTGCATTTAATTAGAAATATTAACATGCCTGTTTCCTGTCGGAATAGTTCAGAAGAGAACCTTAATCACCTTAGCCGCCTCTTCACTGGAAACCCGGTAAAATACTTCAGTTCCTTTGCGTTCTCCGCTAATTATACCCATATCGCGCAAGCGCCCAAGGTGCTGGGACACAGTTGATTGAGACAACTGAAGACAGTTCTGCATCGAAGAAACATTGCAACATTCACGCTGTAACAATTCCCTGACGATACAGAGCCGCACCGGATTTGACAGGGCTTTCAGCAGTGAAGCTTTTTCCCTGATTAAACCCATTTCACTGGCAACGTCCATTACGGCTCTCCTCCTTAAATATTATTATATCATAATATAGCAATCTTGCAACTATCAAATCGCCTGCAATTTTATTAAAACCCCTTCAAAGGGTGACAGCTTAATCGGTGCGTTAATCCAGCCCGGCTCTCTCTGGGGTTCGGTAGAAAGTAACAGTTCACCAGCTTTACCTAAACCGGGCATTTCCACTTTGAGCAGGCGGAGTGAAAAATTAAGCAGGATTAACAACCGGTTACGCGGATCATCTTCACGTATGTAGGCAAAGCAGTCTGCCGGAATACCCTCGGTCAGGGATCTGTAGCTACCCTCCAGCAGTGCAGTTTGCCCCTTGCGCAGCCAGATTAAGCGCCTGGTAAATGCAAGCAGTGAATCTTCCCCTGAATTCTGCTGTTCAACATTACACCGGGCAGGACTCATGCTGAGCGGCAACCATGGTTGATTAGTTGAAAAGCCACCGAAAGGCTCATTGTTCCACGGCATCGGAGTCCGGCATCCATCGCGTCCGGGATGAAAGGGATACCACTTTTTACCGACCGGATCTTTTAATTCTGCTTTAGGCAATTTCGCTTCCCTGAGCCCGATTTCCTCCCCATAATAAATAAAAGGAGTGCCGCGCAGGGTCAGCAGCATCATCAAAAGCAGGCGGGCCCGCGCCTCATTATTACCATAACGGCTGATTGCCCGCTTTAAATCATGATTGCTCAGCGTGTAGGCCGGCCATGCCTGCTTAGGCAACACATCTTCCCAGCGGTCAATACAGCGGCGAAATGCACCTGCCTTGAAGCGGCAGTGTAAAAGCTCAAAATAAAAGTTCATGTGCAGCTGATCATTATTTTCACCATAATAGGCAGCAATTTGCCCGGGGTGATCGCCAATAATTTCACCCACACTGGTTTTGGCAGGATACTGATTAAAAATGCAGCGAAACTCCTTAAGGACATGATGCGTTTCCGGCTGGTGCTGGTTATACCTGCGCACCTGAAATTCCGGAAGAGAAAAAAACCTGAAAAAGTTGGCCTGCCAGGTGCGATCAAAACAAGAACCGCTTCCGCTTTTTTTACGGGGATAGAAAAAAGGCGGGTTGTCCCGGAATTGCTGATCCTTGCAATAAATATGGGCTACATCCAAACGGAACCCGTCTACTCCGCGTTCCAGCCAGAAACGTATCACCTGCCCAATCTCATCACGCACTTCCCGGTTAGCCCAGTTTAGGTCCGGTTGTTCATTCAAGAAAGAGTGCAGGTAATACTGCCCTGTCGATTCGTCTTTAGACCAGGCCGGACCGAAAAAGTTATTACGCCAGTTATTCGGCGGTTTCTTTCCTCCGGCACGGCCATCTTTCCAGATATACCAGTTTCTTTTCGGATTTTGCCATCCCGACCTTGATTCGCGGAACCAGGAATGACTGCTCGAAGTATGGTTAACTACCAGATCAAGCATTACCATTATGTTACGACGATGCGCTTCCTCCAGAAGACAATTAAAGTCTTCCATTGTGCCGTAACGGGGATCAATTGCACAATAATCTTCTATATCATAACCAAAATCTAAGTCCGGGCTGGTAAAAAAGGGGTTGAACCAGATAGCATCGATACCCAGCGACTGGGGGGTGCCGTCGTTCAAATAGTCAAGTTTACTGATTATACCGGGAATATCGCCAAAGCCATCATTGTTGCTATCTTTAAAGCTGCGAGGGTAAATCTGGTAGAACACTGCCCTTTTCCACCAGTTTACTCCCTTATTTACCCTGGCCTGCTGATTCATCGATTATTCATCCTTTCGATCCTGCAATAAATCGCGGTTAGAGCATCTGTTTCTGATTTGGCAGAGGTTCGAGAGCTTGCCAATTCTTACGCTGGTAGATAATAAATAGCAGCAGGGCACTGACTGCATACTGGATTGCCGTTGCCCACCAGATATATTGAATTCCCAGCTCAAGCACATATACTACCAGGTAAATCAGGGGCAAACGCACAAAAAGGTTGCTGTAAAGACCAACCTTGAATGGACCTTTTGTGTCGCCTGTTCCTTTCAGGGCTCCGGAAAAAACCATGGTCAAAGCGATAAAAGGCTGTTCAACCGCTGCAATTTGCAGGCAGAGAACCCCGAGCCGCAACACCTCCGGATCGGGGGGATCAAAAAGGCTCATCACCAGGTAGGGGAAAAAAAAGAAAACCAACCCAAAAGCGCTCATTAAAACAGTGCTGATCACTGCTGCCCAGTACCCGGTTTCCCGGGCCTGCTTAATAAAACCCGCTCCCAGGCGCTGACCAACCAGGGTGGTGGCAGCAATGGCAAAAGCCTGCCCCGGCATAAATGAGAATGCTTCGGCTGCTATCGCTGCTGCATTGGCAGCAAAAGCTACCGGCCCGAGAACGGTGATCCAGCTGGCGGTAATCATTCTGCTGCCGCTGTGGGTTAATTCCTCAGCCCCGGCAGGCACACTTAACCTGAGAACCTGCCTGACCACTTCGCGGTTAAAGGGAAAGAGCGATTTATATGAAAACGGTAAAATTCCTTTATGGTAAAAAAGGTACCCCAGAGACAGAACCAGGGCTATCAGCTGAGCTGATCCCGTAGCTAATGCTGCACCCTTAACACCCAGGGCGGGGAAACCGTGATTGCCAAAAATGAGCAGGTAATCACCAATTACATTATAGGCATTAGCAATTAATGCAATGATCATCGGGGTCCTGGTATTGCCGATGCCCCGGATTATGCCACTGGCAACAAAGAGGGGCAGTAAGGCAAAGCCACCGCTGACCAGGGCGTAGTAAAAGTAGTCTTCCGTTAAAGCAACAGTGATGCGGTCAGTGATAATCCAACCAAAAAATTTGTCATAAAGAAATATTCCAGCTAGGGCAAAAATTATCGTAATTACGAAACTGAGAGAAAGGGCCTGACCACCGGTCAGGGCAGCTCGATCCATCTGTTTTGCTCCCGTGTAACGCGCCACCAACGAGTTGGCCCCGATGCCCAGCGCTCCCAGGATTGTCATCGTGTTGAAAAGCATAATTGCTCCGTATTCGACCGCAGTGGCTTCCCGGGCTCCGAGACGCATCACCATCGCCGTATCGAAAATCCAGACGAAAGTATGCAAGGCCATCTCGATCACTACCGGCCAGGCCAGGATTAAAATACTTAATACTGGCCTGAATTTATCTCCATTTCCGGCGGTCGGTACCGGCACCTGGCTTAACTGGGGATTATAATCCTGCATTTCAGCACACCTAGGGCCTTTCCTGCTCATCCAGGGCAAACATAAATCGAGAAGGAGCAATGTTTTACTTCCTTCTCAACAGGTGAACTTTTGATCCCTTAACTATAATGATATGGCGGGAGTAGATGGGAATCGAACCCACCGCAGGGGGCTGCCCTGCCACTGGATTTGAAGTCCAGGAGCGCCACCAGGCCGCTAACTACTCCCATTGCAAACTACATTATACCTTTTTTTCTGTTGCCGCGGAAGCTGAATTATCACTTATTCAAAGAATATTTCATTCTAGAAGAGAGAGGAAAATTTCCATCAGTTCCGGATCAAATTGAATGCCCGTAAAACGGTGTAATTCTTTAATTGCTTCCTGTTCATTCAGAGCCTTCCGGTAGGGGCGGTCGTTGGTCATTGCATCGTAGGCGTCAACTATAGCCAGAATCCTGCACTCCACTGGGATTTCTTCCCCTTTCAGGCCAAGAGGGTATCCGCTGCCATCCCACTTTTCATGATGCTTGAGGATTAAATCAGCTACAGGCTCCAGCTCAGGAGAGGCCTGGGCGATACGGCAACCGATTTCAGGGTGGCGTCTCATCACAAGCCACTCCTCCCTGCTCAGGCTGCTTTCTTTAAACAAGATCCGGTCAGGTATGCCTACTTTACCAAGATCGTGAACCTGGGCCAGCAAGGCGAGATTATCAAGGTGGCGTCTGTCCAAATTTATTCTCTCCCCCATTTTTAAACAGAGATCAGCTAGTCTCTCTGCAT
>CAZCHW010000199.1:0-4535 GCA_964498375.1 uncultured Syntrophomonadaceae bacterium
CAGGCAGTTTTTCTGCGCCTATTTGATCACTACTTTCTTCCCCGGGAAGAGCACCGGAACCGCTGTGCAGAGTTAAGTGCGCAGCAGAGCCAAATGGAACAAAGCCTGGAAGAAGCTGCAGAAGAACTGAAATTTAAGGGTGAGCATTTGCAGCTGAATAAAACCGAACTGGAACAATATACTGCATTACCCCGGGAAATGCGGACCCGTTTACAAGATTTTGTGCGTCAAACAGAAAATGGGCATAAAGTTGAGGAGCGCTTCAAACCTATTCTGGAAAATATTGTGAAAAGCCACCTGCGCTATTGCCGTAATCGTGATGAACAACAAAAACGGAACTCTACTGGTTCAGGATCAGCTGACGGGGCAGGTAGCGGAGAAATAAACGACAATCATTGCTTACGTGAACTGGACATTGAGATGATCAGCGCTGCCGAGCTGCCTGCAGCGGAGGAACTGCTGCGCCGCCTGTCACGCAAAATGGCTGTGCAGATATTGCGCCGTCGACGCAGCGGCCGGCGCAGCGGGCCGCTTGATTTACGCAGGTCCTTACGTGATAATATGCGCTACGGTGGTTTGATCTTTAACCTGAAACATAAACCGAAACGCCGCTCGAGGCAGCAGATTCTGTTGCTATGTGATGTTTCTGCATCAATGAAAAGTTACAGCACTTTTGTGTTTCACTTCATGCATGGTTTACATGAAGTTGTCCGGGATTTGTCCTGCTTTAGTTTTTCAGATCGTCTTGACGATTTAACGGCTGAACTGAAGGGAAAAACTAACTTGAAGCACATGCTTGACCGGGTAGTGCGGCGCAGTACCACCTGGGGCGGCGGCACCGATATCGGAGCCGCCCTGGAGAAGTTGATGGTGAAGCATTCCGAACGTCTAAACAGTAAAACCACCTTGCTGGTGGTGAGTGATACGAAAACTGTTGCTCTCAATAAAGCAGTATCTAACTTAAAAATAATTAATGAACAGGTTAAAAGGGTGATCTGGCTGAATCCCCTTGTACTTGAACGGTGGCCGGAATACCGGTCGGTGGAACAGTTTGCCGGGGTGGCAGAAATGTGGCCCTGTGCGACGATTGCCCAGCTCGAAGAAGTCCTGGCCGGCCGGCTTTAAAGACGAAGGGTGATACTTTACAGTCGGAAATCAGTCCGGTTTGATACGATTGCCGCGACTGCCGGCTCAAGAATAATTAGATCTAGGAGGAATTGTTTATGACAAAAAGTATAGCTGTTGCAGGTAAAGGTGGAACAGGAAAAACAACTCTTTCAGCACTGTTAATCCGTTATTTGATTGAAACACACCCCGGGAAGAGTATCCTGGCGGTTGATGCCGACGCCAATGCCAACTTGAACGAAGCTCTGGGGGTTGAAATAAACGATACAATAGGAACCATTCTTGAAGAAACTAAAAAGCCGAATGCCGTTCCAACCGGAATGACCAAGGATATTTTTATTGAATACAGGATTAACCAGGCCATGGTTGAAGAAGATGCCTTCGATCTCCTGGTGATGGGTAACCCCCAGGGCCCCGGCTGCTATTGTTACCCCAATGATTTGCTGAAAAATTATCTTGAAAAGTTAAGCAAAAATTATGACTTTATGGTAATTGATAACGAAGCCGGCTTGGAGCACCTGAGTCGTCGGCTTCTGCCCATGCTTGACTTGCTGCTGGTTACCAGTGATTCTACCGCTCGCGGTATCCGTTCTGCCGGTCGGGTCAGGGAGATTGCCAGGGATGTGCAGATTGCAGTGTCCAGGATGGGGCTGGTGATTGGCCGCAGTCATGAAGGGGACAGCGCTATGCTCGAAGAGGAAGTGAATAAGAGCGGTCTCGAGCTGTTTGGCGAAATCCCGCATGATACAAGGGTGGCTGAATATGACCTTAAAGCCAAGGCCCTTTTTGATTTACCGGCCGATACCCCGGCTGTTGAAGCTTCCAGACAGCTGTTCGGCAGGTTGAACCTTTAAACAGTCATTTCTGACCCAGTGGAGGAGGTATAAACGATGTTGCTCAGAAATCGTCAGGAAGCGGGAAAGCGCCTGGCAGACAGACTGGAAATTTACAGAGGGCGTGAGCCGCTGATACTTGCGGTGCCCCGCGGCGGGGTCGTAGTAGCGGCACCGGTTCATCAGGCCCTTGGCGGAGACCTGGATCTGATCATAACCCGTAAAATCGGGGCGCCCTACCAACGTGAACTGGCGATTGGGGCTACCAGCGGTGATGGTTTTGTCATGCTCAATGATGATTTAATTTCCAGACTAGGAGTATTCCCCGACTATGTGGAGAAAGCTGTTGCTGAAGAGCAGGTTGAGATTAGAAGACGCTCTAAACTTTACCGGGGCGATCGTCTTCAACCGGTGATAGAAGGCCGCCTGGTTATTGTAATTGACGATGGTGTGGCAACCGGCTATACTTTGCTGGCTGCATTACGAGCTCTGCGTGCACAAAACCCGGCTGAAATGACCCTGGCGGTTCCAGTCGGACCGCCGGATACTCTGGCCGGCCTGAAAAGTGAAGTGGACGCGCTGGTTTACCTTGAAGCACCTGTTGATTTTGCCGCTGTCGGCCAGTTTTACAGCGAATTCGATCAGGTGGAAGATCGCGAAGTGATCAGCATTCTCTCTGATGCCTGGCGTAGCTGATAATTATAATTGTCAAGGTAATCACGATAGCCCGCTATTAATACAGGACTTTTGTAACTGGTTTTCTTGATTATCAAGAGAGGTTTGTGCAGTGACAATGGCTGTAAAAGCCGGGTGAAACAGGGCCAGCAGAAACAGGCCTGTTAGTAATCCTATAAGCAAGTAACAGTGGGTATAAATGTTGTTCATGCCCATCCCGTCTTTCCAGAATATACTTGCCTGTTCAAGCTACCGGAACATCTGTTATATTTTAACCAGCGAATTCTAATTAACAATCTGGGGAAATCTTCCCCCCGGGAGGCGATAGTGCATGCAAGATTTCATGGATATTAAAGATATTCTCTCAGTTCTGCCCCATCGTTATCCATTCTTACTGGTTGACCGAATCACTGCCCTGGAACCGGGAAAATCAGCAAAGGGGATAAAAAATGTGACGATCAACGAGCAATTCTTTCAGGGTCATTTCCCTGGTGAACCGATCATGCCCGGAGTGCTGATTGTAGAAGCACTGGCCCAGGTAGGCGGGGTAGCCATTTTAAGTATGCCTGAGCACAGGGGTAAACTGGCCCTGTTCACAGGGATTAATAATTTCCGCTTTAAGAAAATGGTTAAACCGGGCGATCAACTGGAGCTAAGCGTTACTATGACGGCCATGCGCAGCAATCTCGGTAAGGGCAGGGCAGAAGCAAAGGTTGACGGCATGCTTGCTGCGTCAGGTGAGCTCTGGTTTGCCCTGGCAAGCAGGGAAGACCTAGAGTAATTAGATCAGCGCCTTGCAAGTCAATCAACTAATCTATTGACAGCTTAAACCGCCTGATGTATGATTTTTTTAACTGAATAAGCTTTACTCTTATCCAGAGCGGAGGAGGGACAGCCCCGATGAATCCCGGCAACCGGACCTGATGGTCACGGTGCCAATTGCTGCGGGGTTTAACGCCCCGGGAGATGAGAGGTGCCGGACAGGCCTCTTGAACCGAAAGAGGCTTTTTCATGTTTAAAGGGCACTTTTCATGATATTTACTAATGCCTAGAAGGAGGCTAAATTGATGCATCAGAATAACTATCTATTCACCTCGGAATCAGTTACAGAAGGTCACCCCGACAAATTGGCCGACCAGATATCCGATGCCATCCTGGATGCAATCCTGGAACAGGACCCGGCGGGGCGTGTTGCTGCCGAAACTATGGTTACAACCGGTCTGGTGCTGGTCAGCGGGGAGATCACTACCGACTGTTATGTCGATCTGTCTAAGCTGATTCGGACCAAGGTTAAAGAAATTGGCTACACCAGGGCTAAATATGGGTTTGATGGTGACACCTGCGCAGTCCTCAGTTCAATTGACGAACAATCACCAGACATTGCCCAGGGAGTTGACTGTGCCCTGGAAAGCAGGGATAAAGCAAGTTCAGACCGCTACGATCTGGTCGGTGCTGGAGACCAGGGGTTGATGTTTGGTTTTGCCTGCAATGAAACTCCGGAACTGATGCCTTTGCCTATTTCTCTTGCCCATAAGCTGGCTCAGCAGCTGGCGGCTGTACGCAAAAATGGTTTGCTCAAGTATCTGCGCCCCGATGGCAAAACCCAGGTTAGCGTGGCCTATTGTGATGGCCGCCCTTCCCACATCCAGACCATAGTTGTATCGGCTCAGCACAGTGATTCTGTAGCACTTGCACAAATTGAAGACGACCTGGTGAAGCATGTGATCAAAGAAATTGTTCCCGCCGAACTTCTTTTGCCGGAAACCCGATTTTTAATCAATCCAACCGGGCGGTTTGTTGTCGGTGGACCGCAGGGTGATGCCGGGCTGACCGGTCGCAAAATAATTGTTGATACATACGGCGGGTATGCTGCGCACGGAGGGGGCGCTTTTTCCGGGAAGG
>CAZCHW010000200.1:0-4532 GCA_964498375.1 uncultured Syntrophomonadaceae bacterium
CGCAGTATACGGCATCAACGAACCAACATCTTACATCTACATGGCGATACTCTATACCATTTCAATCATCATTTACGTTGCTTCAAAAGCCTATCGCCGCAAGCAGGGAATTAACCTGGATGAAATTCACAAGAGCATCCCGGTTGAGTAAGCATTGGCAAGACAATCACTAGAACATGTATCCGGCCCCCTCTAATTGAGCAAGGGGGCCGGATACAGAAATAAACGCAATACCCTTTTGGTTTATTCTAGAATCAGCTGGAAAGGAGGTCGGTTATGACTACTATCTTTTTTGCCACCGATGTACACGGCTCAGAAATTTGCTGGAAGAAATTTATCAATGCCGGTAAATTCTACAAGGCCGATATCCTTGTCCTTGGCGGCGACATGACCGGTAAGGCAATTGTTCCCTTTATTAAAGACAGCAAAGGTCTTTACAAGGTTAATTTTCTTGAAGAAGAAATGCTGCTCGATGAGGAAGCAAAAGAAAGAATGATTAAGAACATTTCCGACCGGGGTTACTACCCGATCGAAATGACAGATGAACGCTTTGAAGAGTTGAGCGCCGACCATGAAAAAGTTGAAAAAATATTTGTTGATGAGGTTTTGAAAATGGCAGAGCGCTGGGTTAACTTCGCCGATGAAAGGCTGGCCGGAACAGGCATTAAATGTTTCGTCTGCCCCGGAAACGATGATATGTTCGAAATCGACGAAGTTCTGGCAGCATCAAAAACGATTACCATGGCCGAAGGGCAAATTCTCGACCTGGACGGCCACTATAATATGCTCAGTTCCGGCTGGTCGAACCCAACTCCCTGGGACACACACCGCGAGTGCAGCGAAGAAGAACTGGCTGAAAAAATTGAGGCAATGGCTTCACAGATCTCGGATATGAGCCGCTGTGTATTCAACCTGCATGCGCCACCTTTTGGCTCGGGCCTTGACGAGGCGCCTGAACTGGATGAAAACCTGCGGCCTAAATATGCCGGACGCTCACTTATCCCGGTCGGCAGCACAGCTGTACGAGACCTGATTGTTAAATACCAACCCGTCCTGGCCCTGACGGGACATATCCATGAAGGCCGGGGTATTAAACGCATGAAAAATACATTTGTTGTAAATCCCGGCAGTTCTTATGAACAGAGCACCCTGTTGGGCGCTATCATTGAGATGGATAAAAAAGGGGTTAAAAAATATGTTTTAACCTCCGGGTAAAACATAAATGGGGATACTCCCCTGAACAGACTTGTTGGTTTAGGCTACCGATAAGCCTTCACCCTTACTCCGGGGGAATGAAGGAAGGATGAATCAGCCGAAGCAATGGGGCGGGAATTAAATAACCCGCCCGGCCTTCATCCTTGTAATACTGGTTTTTAGATCACTCACAACACCAGAGAAGGAGGTGTCCAATGTCAATTTACACAGGTAAAGATGCCGGCGAATTTATCACCGAAGCAAAAAAAATTATCGCCCAGGCAGAACAAAAAGGAGCACCCCTGCGCCTGATCGGTGCCCTGGCCTTTCATCTGCACTGCCCGCAATACCAGTATATCCATGAAAAATGGGGCCGGGTCTTCACCGATACCGACTTTGTAGCAAAAAGCGAACATCATGACCTGATCATTGCTGCCTATGCCGAGCTGGGCTACAAGGACGATGAAATGATTACCACCTTGTACGGCAGTGATCGGCTGGTATTCGACAACCCGGAAACCGGCATGCATTCGGATATATTTTTTGACAAACTTGATTACTGCCATGTTCTACAGCTGCGCGACCGCCTTGCCGTAGACGAATTAACCATTCCCCTGGCCGAGTTATTCCTGGAAAAAATGCAAATAGTCGAGATTAACGAAAAAGATATCGTCGACACTCTGATGCTGCTGGCCGAGCACCCCGTCGGCCAAAACGACAACGATCAAATAAATGCACCTGTCATTGCAAAAATTTTGGCCTCCGAATGGGGATTCTGGCGCACAGTAACTGGCAATATTGAAAAATTGCTGGCTATTAATGCCAAAACAGATCTTTTTAATAACGAGGAAAAAACCCTGATTGCATCAAGGATCGGGGAAATTCAGGATTACGTTGAACGCGATCCAAAACCGCTGTCCTGGAAGATGCGCAGCAAAATCGGCGATAAAGTTAAATGGTATAAAGAGGTTGACGAGCTTTAAGCATAAAAGAAACGAGGAATGCTCATGATATATCTAAGAGGCGAATTTGACCTGTGTACCGGCTGCGGGGCTTGCATGTTGGTCTGCGCAAACCGGGCTGTCGGTGGATACAATCCCCGGGCGGCCCGGCTGAAAATATTAAGTGAAAATGAAAACCTGGTTAACCGGCCGCTGGTATGCACCCAGTGCGAAAACCCATTCTGTCTTAATTCCTGCCCTTTTGGAGCAATTAGCCGTGATGCGGAAAGCGGAGTCGTGCTGATTGACAAAGAAGCCTGCACCAGCTGCGGAGTTTGTGTAGAAGCATGCCCAGACAGGATGATTCAAATTGGCCCGGACCACAAAGCCGACAAATGCGACATGTGTGGAGGAGACCCGCTCTGCGTGAAGTACTGTGTGCCGCGTGCTCTTCAGTTGGTTGAGAAAAAGGAGGTGACGGTTAAGTGACCGTTTACATGGATAAATTACTGTATATTGACTTAAGCAGCGGCAAAAGCAAAGAACTTACCCCCGATCCGGATCTGACCAAACTATTTGTCGGCGGAAAAGGGTACGGAGCAAAGATACTTTACGATCTGCTGCCACCCGGAACAGATCCCCTGTCGCCTGGAAACCTGTTAATGTTTATGCCCGGCCCGTTAACCGGCACCCTGGCCCCGGCCATGCGCGGCTGTGTAGTCACAAAATCGCCGCTGACCGGAACTTTTGCCGATTCATATTTCGGCGGTCACTTCGCCCAGGAGATTCGCTATTGCGGATATGACGGGATCATCATCAGTGGAGCAGCCAGTCAACCAAGCTATATCTGGGTCGATGACGGCAAGGTTGAAATTCGGCCGGCTGATGATATCTGGGGGCTGGACAGCTTTGCCACCGTAGAAAATATCCGCCACACCCTTGATGACAGTACTGTGAAGGTAGCCTGCATCGGGCCGGCAGGTGAAAATATGGTCTCTTTCGCTTTAATAAATTGTGAGTATAACCGCCATGCCGGGCGGGCCGGAACCGGGGCAGTGATGGGTTCAAAGAACCTGAAAGCACTGGTTTTACGCGGTTTGAAAACCATTAAACCAGCAGATCCGCAGGCCTTTCAAAGGGCAGTCGACCAGGCTTACCACGAACTGGCCGAAGAGGAAGCGATTGCCGGTTTTACCGCAGACGGAACGCCGGCCTCGATCGACTTCGCCAACGATGAGCAGCTGCTACCTACGCATAACTATTACAACGGCACCTTCGAGGGAGCTGCCGGACTAAATGCCGAAGCGCAGCGTAAACACTTCTGGTTTCGCAACGTAGCCTGCGCCGGGTGTCCCATTGCCTGTGGTAAAGTTGGCAAAATCGGCACCGGGCGGCACCGCGGCTTAATTTCTGATGTAGTTGAGTATGAAACAGCCTCGATGATCGGTAGCAACCTTGGTTTAAGCAACATCCGAGAAGTGGCCTACCTGGTCAAGCAATGTGATGCCCTTGGTTTGGACGGCATGTCGGCCGGGGGAGTGGCCGGATTTGCCATTGAAGCATTTCAAAAGGGCTTGATCACCAAAGACGATACCGGAGGATTGGAACTGAAGTTCGGCGATGTTCCCACTGTAGAGTATTTGCTTCAGACTATCGTTTCCCGCAAAGGCATTGGAGATGTCCTGGCCCGGGGAGTAAAAGAAGCAGCCCGGACGCTGGGAGACGATGCCGCCGATTATGCCGTTCACGTTAAAGGCCTGGAAAGCCCGGCCTGGGGACCGCGCAGCGTACCCGGCATGGGACTGGCTTTAGCCACAGCCGACCGGGGTGGTTGCCACCAGCGTGCTTTTCCTATTCTATATGAGTGTGGAGGAGAGTGGAATGGCGAACCGGTAGACCGGCTCGGCTTGAAAGGTAAAGGAGAAATAGTTGCAAGTCTGCAAAACTACCTGGCCGGCGTCGATACCCTGGTAAAATGCGATTTTGCCACCTATGGCATAAAAGATCAAACCTATGCTAAAATGCTTGAGGCTGCCGTGGGAGAACCCTGGAATGTCGAACAGTTGAACCTGCTGGGCGAAAGAGTCTGGAACCAGATCAGACTATTTAACCTGCGCGAAGGTTTTACCCGCGCCGATGATACATTGCCAAAACGTTTCACCGATGAACCACTGCCTGAAGGACCCTATGCCGGAGCACAAATAACTCTGGCAGATCTGGATAACCTGCTTGACCAGTATTATGACGTGCGCGGCTGGGACAGAGAAGGTCGACCGACCGAGGAAAAACTTGAAGAATTAGGCCTGGCTGATTTGCCGGTTCTTTTTAAAGTTTAGTTAGATCAAAAAGACGTGCTATGAAAAGTAAAGAGTAAGTTTTCATCTGTTCTTTGACAAT
>CAZCHW010000201.1:0-4526 GCA_964498375.1 uncultured Syntrophomonadaceae bacterium
AACTATTAATTTCCGCAGGATGTAACAACAGGTGAAATGCAGTGTCAGAAAGCTCGGCTGCTTCATAACCGAGGAGAGGTTGCCACGAAGGGGAGAGGTATGTGAATTTGCCATCTTCCCCCTGTATCCAGATCAAATCGTAGGAATGCTCGACAATAAAACGATACTTCTCTTCACTTTCCTGCAGCGCCTGGTTCAGAAAGCGGAATTTGCTCACACTGTTATCCAACACCCTCAGATAAAAGAAAAGAAGAAAACTAAACAACAACCCGGCTAACAATATCCCCGGTGAGACAAAACGCTCCGGCGACCTTTCAAAAAAGGGAGTCGATTTAAAAATAAAAGTCCACTGGTGCCCGTAAATATCCAAAACCGACTGTGAAACAAATAGAGCTTGATGGCCCGGTTCATCTACCAAACTATCGTAAAGAAGACTTGCCTCTGAAATATCCTGACCGTCATAGATTTCATAATCTATAGCATAAAAAGGGTCTGGAAAGATGTTCTCCATTAATTCTTTCATCCGAAAGGGGGCAAATATAAATCCTTTAAGTGCTTCTTGTCGTTCGCCCGGCACATCCGAAGGAAACCCATTGTGATAAACCGGCACAAACATAAAAAAAGAGGGTTGATCGGAATTACCGGCCTCCTGAATCAGCGAAACCATGGACGAAATAGAAGCAGAACCGCTCTTCCCTGCTCGTTCTGCAGCCGTACGCAGCGACTGATCGGAGAGCAGGTTAAAACCAAAAAACAACTGCCTGTTTTCTTCATCAAAAGGCTCAATATATTTAACAACGGCATATGTTTGATCATCACTTACAGGACGGACAGCATAATCAGCAAAACCTTCATTGATGATGGCTGCGACGTGAGCCTCGAGTTCTGCTGCTGAAACTAAATTTGCAAAACCTATCCCTTGAACACCTGGGTAGAGTTCCATTGTTTGCTGGTATTCACAGTATGCCTGCCACTCCTGCCTGGTGACCTCCTCTGAGGCAGCAAAAAGGCCTGCACCACCCTGCAACACCATTTCATAACGATGGATCCGGTCGACAATTTCGTTTGTAACATGATTGACCGAATGTGTAAACCTGTTTTCTTCACGCTGATGGACATTTCCGTCATATAAACGCCAGGCAGTTACCGACAGGGCTATTAAGGTAATCAAGGCAATATAGGGGATTACTTTTTTTATTCGCCCGGTGTTATCGCTCATCAGACACCTCTTATGTCAGCAGTATAGGCAGGATAATATGATAATTATTCAGGTAAGACAAAATAAAAAGTAGCGCCCCGACCTTCCTCGCTTTCCGCCCAGATGCGGCCACCATGGCGGTTAATGATTCGCTGGACCGTTGCCAGGCCAATACCTGTCCCGGGAAACTGATCGGTGCCGTGCAAACGCTGGAAAGGTCCGAACAGTTTGTCTGCATATTGCATATCAAAACCAACTCCATTATCACTTACAAAAAACACTTTGTCACCAGCAGTATTGTTCGCACCGACTTCGATAACTGCTGTTCCCTCACATTTGCTGAACTTCCAGGCATTACCAAGCAGGTTTTCCAGCGCAAGCCTTAACAGGTGGGGGTCGCCCTTGCTTTTAAGATTTGGGGCTACTTTTACTTCCACCTTTCGATCCGGTTCAGCTTCATGCAAAGCTTTAAGCGATTCTACCGCCCACTTACTTAAATCGACCTCTTTTTTGTTAAATTCCGAGCGGGTTACCCGGGACAGCCTCAGAAGATCATCAATTAATTCACTCATGTACAGAGCAGCCTTCCGGATACGCTTCAGGTAGTGCTGCCCCTTTTGATCAAACTGTTCGGCATAATGTTCCAGTAAATAACCGCTGAATCCATCCAGTGCGCGCAGCGGAGCGCGTAAATCATGTGAAACTGAGTAGGCAAAAGATTCCAACTCTTTATTAACTGCTTCGTATTCCGCGGTCCGCTCTTTTACACGCTGCTCCAGATCTTCACTTAAAGCACGCACTTCTGCTTCAGCCATTTTGCGGTCTGTAATATCAGAAATAAAGCCTTCCAGCATTATTTCATCGCTCTGTTCTCCCGGAACTGTCCGCCCACGCTCCCAAACCCACTTTTCATCGCCTGCCGCATCAATAATGCGGTATTCAAGAGTAAATGGCTTGCCTTCTTTTACAGACTCTTTTATTTCTTTCCTAATTTCACTCCTGTCTGCGGGATGTGTTACATCTTCGTAAGTAACGGTTTTATTGCCAATCAAATCCTCCGGTTGATAACCGGTCAGCTTATAACAACCCTGTGAGACCAATTCCATCGTCCAATCTCGGTCAAGGCGGCACCTATAAGCCATGCCGGGCAAGTTGGCCATTAAGGTAGAAATTCTGCGCTCATTTTCCTGCCTGGCCAGCTCACTTAACTTAAGTTCATTGATGTCCTGGAATGAACCCTGTATTTTAACAATCTGTCCGTTTGCATCCCTCACCGCTTCAGCAGTTGTTCTCACCCAAACTCTCCGGCCTCTGGCAGTAATAATTTCCATTTCTTCATCGTAGGGAATACCTTTTTCAGCGCAGTCAGAAAAGACCTGGCGAATCCTATTCTGCCATTCAGGTGCGTAAAACTTTATTCCATCTTCGAGGTGAGGAGAATAGCCAAGCGGCATTTCATGAATTAATGCTACCTGATCGGACCAGGTTAGTTGACCGGTGTTTAAATTAACGCTCCAGCCGCCAAATTTGGCTGTATCACCGGCAATACGCAGCAAAGAATAGCTCTCCAGCAGTTTCTCTTCGGGAGTGCTATGCTCACCGGCAGCCCTCTCAATAACTGCTCCTTCATCCTGCAATTTTTCTTTAAAAACCAAACGCTCAAGAATAACGGCAAGCATATTCAGTGAGTTAACTAAGACCGTTTTATCTGCCTCACCAAGCGAACCTTCATTTTTTTGGACCAGCCCGGCGCAGGTTGCCTTAGGGGTGGCAATTTTGTAATTTGCCAGGTTGTTACTGCTATCCGGGATTGCATAAGCGAAAACCAGGGGAGCAAAAAAGGTATTTATGCCCTCAAGGTAACACTGCATAATTAAGTCTCTGTCTTGCATTTGCGAAAGTTTTCCTAGCAGTAGATATAGATCATTTACTTTTCTCATAGAATAAACCTCTGTCAATAAAGATATTCTAAAGCATTCACCTAATGCCATGCATGCGGCTCTGAGAATGATCTGTTTCTGTCATCACAAAGCAGGCAATTGTCTGGCGATATCAATATCCACAACTATTTTCCCTATACATTTGGTAACTGCTAGCTTTCCCAACTGTTCTTTTCGCAGATCATTTCTAAAAACAGCATAACTACCCCGGGGTCAAAATGCTTGCCGCTTTCCTTTTTAATGTAATCAAGAGCATCCTGTTTGCTCCAGGCCAGACGGTACGGACGATCGCTGGTCAGGGCGTCGAATACGTCAACAACGGCAAAGATCCGCGCTTCCAGCGGAATTTCTTCCCCCTTTAAGCCGCGGGGATAACCTGTCCCGTCAAACTTCTCGTGATGACAATACGGAATATTTAACGCAGGTTTCAGGTAATCAATCGCTGAGAGCATTTCATAGGCATACTGGGGATGACGGCGCATAATTTCCCATTCCCGCTCCGTTAAGGAGCCCGGTTTTAAAAGGATTGTATCGGATACACCCATTTTTCCGATATCATGCAGGATTGCCCCCCGGTATATATGAACATGCTGCTCTTTGGGAATACCGATTTTTTCAGCCATTTTAACCGTAAACCTGGTAACTCTCTCACTGTGACCTTCAGTCTCCTTATCACGAAGCTCTAACGCGTTAGCCCACCCCTTGATTGTTTCATCGTAAGCTGAAGCAAGAGCAGTTCCGGAAGCTTCCAGCTCCTCAAATATCTTGACCCGGTGAATTGCTATGCCGGCAATTTCTGCAATCGAGGCAAGCAGCCTGATTGCTTCATCAGTAATTTCTTGCGAAGAGTGGATCGCTACTTCCAATACCCCAATTTTATCCTCGTTACTGTGCATGGGAACCAGAATTCCGCCCCATCCGGAAGGAGTCAGATCAAGACCAATTTTCGAAATTTTGTCGTCGCTGATGAATTCCTGGCAGTTATAGGGCTGATCACTTTGATAAGTATAGCCGACCAAGCTTTCTGCGGCATTTAAAACAATTTCACCAAAATTTTTATACCAACCCCGGGCAGAGACCAGGCTGAACTCGGTTCCATCCCGGTTACTTAACCAGACAGCACCGGCTTCACTGCCAAGTGCAGCAAGTGTTTGTTCGAGAATGCTATTTATAAGGGCATCAAGATTTTCAAGGAATCGTAAAGAGGCAGAAATGCTAAACAACATTTCCAGGTCTGCCAGACGTCTCTGCAGTTCCAGCTTGGCCTGTTCCTTTTCATGCTGGTAGCGTCTGGAATTCAAGCTCCGGCGTACTGATTGGCCCAGGCGCTTGGATCGATCTTTTAGGATATAGTCACTGGCTCCCTGGTGCAGAGCATCAATAGCTGC
>CAZCHW010000202.1:0-4477 GCA_964498375.1 uncultured Syntrophomonadaceae bacterium
GTTACATTTTCCTGCAGGTTAAAAGTCCAAACTGTACCGCTTTCATCAAGTTCCCACGATTTAGCCAGCTTCGGAGTTACATTCAGCTCTTCATCCCAGCCCATCAGGTAATTATAGTTGATATTCATAACCTCGTAGGCCTGAACTGACCAGATTACCATCGGGTTTAGACTTTCAATCTCTCTCATGTAACCGATTCTTAATACATTACGGTCGCCGGTTTCTTCTCCTCCACCACAACCACTCATGGCCAGGATGAATATTGCCAGCAATACCAGCGTCAATACCAGTGCATATCTCTTACGCAATGCAGAACCCTCCTTTTTATTGTCTTCTGTTTAGGCGCACCACAATGTGATTAACCAGGTTTAGCCTGTCTTTTCCTCCTTTGCCTGCTCAAGTATCGACATAATTTCTGCACAGGTTTGTTCTGACAAAACCGGGCCGGGGTGAGCCTCTATCAATTCCTCCACCTTTGCTTTAGCCTGCTCACGCACAATCGGACATCCCTGGCTGCGCCACTCTTCATAGGGTGATTCATTGCCAAGCTTGCCGCGGTATAGTTCTCCCCTGCGCATGTAGTCCCTTGTATGTTCCTGGGCAAGAAAGTTGCCGCCATCCATAACTGCGCCAACTACCTCTGCGCCAATTGAACTTTCACTCACTTCTATACCCTGCAAGCGGTGGAAGATCATTCCGTAGATTTCATCATCAATTACCAGCTGTTCTGCACTGGCCAGCATTCCTGCATTGAGCGAACCCATTCCTGATACAAAAGTTGCCCTGGCCATCACTGGGTATAATCCATTTAAGGCTCTCTCATAACCTGACTGAATATCAATAGTAGCAGAGCCGGAATCTAGCCCATAAACTCCGGAGGGTAATCCGTAAAAACGGGCAAGCTGGGCTACGCAGGCCCCAGAAAACCCAATATCTGGATCACGACCGCTCACACAACCGCTGCGCATATTAGCTGCAGCAAGCCGGCAGGTATAAACCAAAGGAGTGCGACGGTTAACCAGGCGAGCAAGGGTAACAAAAGCCAGCTGTTCGGCATTCTGCTGCACCAGACCGCCGGCCAGGGTTACAGGCGCAGTAAGACCGCGGGTCGGGCAGGGCAGCATGGTAATCGGCAAACCGGAACGAGCGCTTTCAATAATTGCATCAGTAATATCTGCCGGAAAATTTAAAGGACTTAAAGGTGAAATTGAAAGGGTTCCCATTGGTTTTTCAAGCAGCTTGTCAATCCCGCCCCGCACAGCTGCCGCGATTTTGATCAAATAACGAATTTCCCAGGGGTCAGAAGCCGTTCCTATATCAACCGGCTTTGCCGTATACTGCATGGTGTAAGCAGTCATCGCCAGGGAAGCGATCTCTTCCGGCAAATCAGTCGGTCTCAGGCTGGGCACAACCATGCCCAGGTTTGTTAGTTGATCACTGATCTTAATATAATTAATCAAATCTTCTACAAGCGCTTCACGAATTTGGTCATTACGGTGATCGAGCAGCGAGGATACGGAACCAAAATTATGTGCATAACTGCGGGGAGCATCTGTCAGGGGCAATTCATTCTTATCGTCAACCCCATAAAGAGTTACCGGTTCCGGGTTGCTTACAAGGTCTTCTACCAGCCGGGCTGGAATCAGCAGCCTTTTTCCGTTTTCGCTGCATCCTGCTTCAAGCAATATTTCTCGTGCCTGCTTGCCTTCTATAATAACCCCGGTTTCGGTCAGAATTTTTAAAGTCTGATCATGCATTAACTGCAAATCCGCTGGTGCCAGAGGTTCAAATAACAATTGGGCCTCTCCCCTTCCATCTATAGTTAATAATCTATGTCGTATTCAGAAGAACCCTCACTTTTTTTACACCGGCTATAGCGTCGGCAGCATAAGCATCGGCACCAATCTTCCGGGCCCATTCTTCCGATAAGGGAGCCCCGCCGACAATTACCTTCACCCGCTCGCGCAGGCCCTTTTCAACCAGCAGGTCGATAATTTTTTTCTGTTCCTGGATTGTAGTGGTCATCAAAGCTGAGATACCGAGAATTTCTGCCTGGTGCTCTTCAATCGCACTGACAAAGGCAGCTGATGCAACATCTACTCCAAGATCATACACTTCCATACCGGCCGCCTTCATCATCATAATCACAATGTCTTTACCGATCGAATGCAGGTCTCCCTTAACCGTCCCGATCACACAGCGGATAGCTTTTTCTTCCGTCTCTTTCCGATTTCGGGCCAGGTGTGGTTCTAGAAAATTGATCGCCCCGTTCATCGCTTCCGCAGCAAGCATCATATCAGGTAGAAAATACTCACCTTCTTCGAATTTCAGGCCAACCTGATCCAGCCCGGGTGTTAGCCCTTTGGAGATCAAATCAAGAGGTTCCAGACCATCAGCCAACCCCTCTTTTACCAGGGCCAGGGTTTCCTCACGCTTTCCCTCCACCACTGCAGCAGTAATTTTGTGCAAAATTTCGGACAAACTCATTCCCCCTTATTCAGAATATAGGATTCGTGCGGAACATTTAGTTAATGATGTTAATTATATCATATTTTAACGTCTATACAATTATATTAACTGTATATTGTCAACATTGAAACGCATAAATAGCAGCTGGTTAATCCGCTGTTAATCATTTGCCTCTTCTGTGATATAATCATGATGTAAGCATTTTAAGAATGCCTGCTAAGGGAGATGTAAAAATGAAGCTCAGTAAAAGCGTGTGGCTTTTAGTACTGTTAATCACCCTGGCCTTACTTTTAAGCGGCTGTTTAAACAACAGCACAACCTCCGACAGTTCAACAGCTGATGAAGCCGCCACCGGAACGGTTAATAGCGATCTTAATGTAGAAATTCCAGACGGAAAGACAGACCGTTTGCCAGGCAGCCTTAAATGGGACAGTGTTGTCACCTACACCGCCGGGATCGATTTTTTTAATGATCAACCTGACGGATTACACACCCAGGCCACATCTGCCGGTGCTAAAACTTCTGTAACTATAGAGAGCAGCACCACAGCTGATGGTGACACAACTCAAACAACCGAAACCGCTGTTACAGCCGAAGGAGATAACCAGGGCAGTGGCGGTTCAACAACTTCAATACAAAGCTCCGGCGGAGGCGTGACCACCGATGTTACTGTTGATGGGTCAATGACAGTTACCGAAAGTACTACCAGCGGCAGCGGAGGAAGTCAGAGCACAACTAACTGGTGGGAAATTGGAGAGTAAATATTGAAGCGGGAGGTGAAGCTGATGAATATACTCAGCAAACGCTTCATTATAATCCTGGCCCTGGTAATACTGACCGTCATCCTGTCAGCCTGCAGCTCTTCCCCGGCTGAGGAAGAATCAGCAGTTATTGACAACGCTGAAAGAGAACCGATATCACCGGAACACCAGACTATGCTTGACAACTTGCACAAGGAGCTTGAGGCAATGCGCGACCGGGAGAAAAATGACAGCGCCGATTCCGACAGGCAAAATTATAACTCTTCCGGCAACAGTGGCTTTGAACATGAAGTGAACATGAACATCGATGGAGAAGTGGAACGCGGACAGGGAGAAGAATGGTGGGTTCTTGACTAGCACTTTAAAAACAATTGAGAAAAACTCAGGGGATGCTGGCTTAACAGTATCCCCTATTTATTCATGCTGCCCGATTGGAAACCCTCAAGATCTAAAGTAATATATTTGAAACCAGCCCTTTTGAGCAGGGATAGCAACTTATCCCTTAATGCCAGAATTTGATCCTGATACTCACAGTCAACCTCAACCCGGGCCAGGTTACCCGGGTGAACCCTGACCCGCAGATTTCCCGGAATACCGCTCTGTTTGAGCATCTGCTCCGCCTCAATAAGGGCACTAACCATCCCGGAAGTAATCTCGAGACCATAGCTGAAGCGAGTAGCCAGACAGGGCGCAGCTGCCTTGCCTGCAGTGGAAAGATTCCTCTCTGCCGATAACAACCTGATTTCCGTTTTACTTAAACCAGCTTCTCTTAAAGGACTCTTAATCTTCAGTTCAGCCAGTGCCCCCAGACCCGGACGGTAATCATCAGCATCATCAGCGTTGGAACCTTCAATAACATTTCGGAAACCTTTGGCCCCGGCCACTTCGAGAAGCCGCTTAAAGATCTTTTTTTTACAATAGTAGCAGCGCTGCCGATCATTATATCTAATCAGCGGATCGGCCAGTAAATCAATCGTGGTGATCAGGTGTCCTGCGCCTAATTGCCGGGCTATTTTTTCGGCTTCGTCTGTATCAGCAGCAGGGTGCAGTTCTGAATGAACTGTAACAGCCAAAACAGATTTTTTGCCCAGCACATCCAGCGCTTTGCTCAGGAGATAGCTGCTGTCTACTCCACCTGAATAGGCCACCGTTACCCGTTCATAAGAACGGAGCAACTGTTCCAGCAGCTCTTCTTTCTTTTTAAGAGCCCTGTTATCCATAAACCCTCCGTTAAATTACTTTACGGC
>CAZCHW010000203.1:0-4474 GCA_964498375.1 uncultured Syntrophomonadaceae bacterium
TTCACACCGATCATAACTATAGTGAAGACCCCTTTGACCTGCTTAAAGCTGAGAACCCAGCCTTAAGTTACTGGGGTCGACCGGGACGCGAACATGTTCGCCTGCTTGGCGAGTTGACCGACTGTGATTTTGAAAGTGCTTTCTCTGACCCCCTGAGTTACGGTAACGGGATTCTTCATTTACTTCAACAGGATATACTAACTCGTGCCCCGGAACGCAATTTACAGCCAGAAGCTCCCGGCCTGATTGGTAAAGTCAAACCGCTTCCCCCCGACTCAACAATAAAATTTGTTGCCGCACCTTCAGTAAGACGCGAAGTTGAGTGGATAACTGAAGAAATCTGGCGCTTAATCGATGGGCATAACAGCACACATCCCGGCGGCACCCTCCGTTTCTCTGATATTGCCGTGATTGTTAACAGCGCCGAGAAAGATCTTTATTTGCCCCAGATTGAATCGGCCTTTGCTGCATGTCACAATCTGCCCTGCTCGATTTCAGACCTGCCGGGCACAACCGGAAACGGCATGGTCGAAGCCTTCAATTTACTTTTGAGCCTTCCATTCAGTCGTTTTTCCCGGGCTGAGGTTCTCGCCCTGCTCTCCCATCCTTCAGTTAAAAACAAAATCGGTGAGCCCGCTCCGGAAGATCTGCTCGAAATGGTTGAACGTCTAGGCATTGTCTTTGGTGCTGATCGCCAGGATCACGAAGGCACCTATATTGATGAAGATGTTTACAACTGGGATCAGGGCATTCGTCGCCTGGCCCTGGGCACCTTTATAACCGGGTCAAAAAGTGGTGACAACAGGATTTTTCAAACAGAAGCAGGTCGCTGGATAGTCGAAGAGACCAACGGACCAGCAAAAAAATCAGCCGCTCTTTTTGGCTTTATGGTTCGCTCACTTATAAATGACTGCCGCTATATTACCCGCGCAGAACTTACATTGAGCGACTGGTCGACCTTCCTGATCAAGCTGGTTGATAAATATTTATCGCCTGATGACGGTGCTGCAAATGAGAGGCTGCGTTTAATTGGGGCCCTGGTAGCACTTGTTAATATGGATTTTGGACGCCCGATAAAGGGACGCACAGCTATTGAACTGGCTCAGCGGGCCATCAGTTCACTCGGCAGCGGAAGAGGCCAGTACCTGGCTGAAGGGGTGGTAGTATCATCATTTCTGCCAATGCGGGCGATCCCCTTCAAAGCTATTTTTCTGCTTGGGTTAGGCGAAGGTTTGTTTCCCGCACCGAGCAGGCGGGATGCTCTCGATTTACGCTCTGCCAGACGTTATGCCGGAGATGTTGACCCGGCAGAACGCGACCGCTACATGTTTCTCGAAACAGTCCTCTGCGCCCGGGAACGCCTCTATATCTCTTATGTCAGCCGTGATGAACAAACCGGTGAGCCGCTCCAACCTTCTGCAGTAATTCAGGAGTTGATCCATATTCTGGAAAAAGGATATCTTGGAGACGCCGGAGTAGAATCAATCTGGGTTCAGCCTCCTCTGCGCCGACATGCAGAAGTACTTATGGGGGAAGATGTTTTCTCCGATCAGGCCCGGGCTGAAGCACATGTCCAAAGTATCGCTGAAAACTGGTTAGACAGAAAAAAAGAAAATCTTAATGAGAATCAAACTCTTGTCGAAACCCATGACGATCTAATCAAAGAGATTAAAACAATCCTTTCGGAAAAACAGTGGCACAAACTTGCCACTATCCTTGAACTGCCGGGTAATCCTGACCGCTCCACAGGTATTACAACAAGGTTCGTATCTGAAATAGGTTCCAAGCAAAATGCAGACCGAGAAACATATAACCTGCCTTTATCATACCTGCGCCGATTTTTAGAATGTCCTATGCAGGGCTGGGCAGCAGCAATGCTCGGTTTGTCTGAAGAAACAGAGGATCGGGCTGCGATTGAAGAAGAAGATTTTGCTGTCCTTCCCCTGATCGAAACTGAACTGCTCAATCAGGTCTATTGCCGGGCTTCCACCACCGGTATTCCAATCAACGATTTGTATCGGGAAGAAGCACTGTTCCGACGCCTGCAGGGCAGACTACCGGTAGGTGTATTGGGCGAGGTATATGCAAAACAGCACCTTGAAATATTTGATCGCTGGACCGAGGCTTTGCAGGAAGCTTTCCAGCTAACCCCGGAAAGCAGCCCCGAGAATCTCAAACCACTTCTGCCCTTGCAAAGAATCCGCTTCGGCAGTTCTCCTGAAGCAGATCCCAGTGTAATAAATCTTGACCCACCCGAATTGGATTTAAATCTTCCTGCTTCAGAAGGCAGCTCGACACCGGTTAAGATCAGGCTGACCGGGCTGAGCCAGGCCTTCAGTGTAGAACATGCTCTTTCAATAAACCTGAGATCAGGCAAACCACCGACAGGGAAAAGTGCTGCAGCAATAGGCCGCATATTCCGTTACCTGCTTCGCGGGCTGATTGAACAAACTGTAATTGCTGCTTCAAATCCTGCCGGAACTGAGGTAAAACAGGCGATTTCTATATTTGCCGGTCAAGGAGAGCGCGGCAGTTACAGGAAGTTAGTTTTGCGTAGTCCCAGCCGGGAAGAAGCGCTAGAATGGCTTGGTAATGTTATTATAGATCTATTCAGCACAAGCCATGCATATCTATTCCCCTGTGAGGCCCTGTTTTTTGAATACTATATTAGCGGAAATACCCGACCCGACGGCAATAAATTGCAGAAAACCATAACAGCATTAACCAGGGATGAGTGGAACACCTTTTCCAGTCTTTGGGGTCCGGTGCCACAACCTAGAACTTATGCCCCCCCGGACCCGGAAACTGCAGCTTTTCTGGCTGCCCGCCGTTTCGGTCCACTATTCGATCAAATTACCGGCATGGAGGGGTTTTAATGACCACCCTGTACTATAAAAAACCAGCCATTTTAAGAGAATCCGGAGTCTTCAATAATCATGCAGTTGTTGAAGCTTCTGCTGGTACGGGAAAAACGTATACCCTTGAACACCTGGTTCTGGAGCTGCTGATCAACCCCCCCGATCAACGAGAGATTAATATTGAAGAAATACTGGTTGTAACTTTTACCGAAGCGGCCACCCGGGAATTGCGTGAGCGTATACGCAGCCTGATTCGCAAAGTCCTCGAAGGAGGTACTGAGGAACCTGATCGAGCTACCCTTGATCACTACTGGATAATCGATGCCGCGCGGGCTGTCCGGTTACGTGAAGCCCTCTTTCGTTTCGACGGAGCTGCTATTTCAACAATTCATGGATTCTGTCAGCGGGTCCTGGCTGAACAGGCTTTTCTCGGGGGCAGGCTTTTTGAAGAAGAACATGCCGATGGGGCTGAACTATTTGGATTTGTCTTTCGTGATCTAGTCCGGACTGCCCTGGCTGAACCAGGTCCGACCGGAGAAGCACTTCGCCGCTGGATAGAAACAGGGTTTTCACTAACCAAACTGGAAAATCTGCTTTATCTCTGTCACCGCGAGGGCAGCCCAGGCCGCTGCCCTGTTACACCGGCCTGGGAACTGAAATTACTCTTCACCTGCATTGAAAAACTTGAACCGGTCTCAGCACTTTATAACGAAGGCAGTAAACTATTAACCGGTCAGGGTTTGAAATCTTTACAGGGAATCATTACTGAGCTGGAGCAAGCACTGGAACAGCTGCGCCAATACCCCGGAACTGTTGAAGCAAACCAGGCACTATTACAATGGGCTTCAAAATCACGAAGCATCGAAAAAATTAAAAAGACCCAGTTGGAACACCTGTACAGGCTGGCTGCCCGACAAGAAACCACCCAGAGCTTCACAGACAAAATAGCCTGGCTGGATCAAATTATAGCCAGGGCAGCCGGACCGGAAAGTTTCTTCGTTTATCACTTTTTACCCCGCATTGAAAATAAGCTGGCTGCCCGTAAAACTTCCCAGGGGCTGCTTGACTTTGACGACATGCTGCTCGGTGTATTAAAGGCTTTGGAAGGCCCCGGCGCCGACACCCTGCTTCAGGCTTTACGTAATCGCTGGAGTTATGCCCTGGTCGATGAATTTCAGGACACCGATCCGATACAATGGAAGATCTTTAAAAAAATCTTTGTAGATAGCAAAGGATCCCAGCGTTTAATCGTAATTGGCGATCCAAAACAGGCAATCTACGGATTCCGCGGTGCCGACATCCATACCTACGACATGGCTAAAAAGGAATTGCTTAAAAAACATGGAGCATCACGGCTGCCGCTGATAAAAAATTACCGTTCAACAAAAGCTATTATCGATGCTGTAAACCTGATCCTAACCATAAAAGACCACCAGGGCAATGGCTTTTTCAGCGGGCTTAACCGCTATGAAGACGAAGTTATATGCGGCGCTCCTGATCGCTGTGCCACTAATCCCACGGGCAATCCAGTGATTCCGGTTTACCTGTTAAACCTTTATCACGACTATGAAAAACTGAATAAAGAAGCAATTGACCATGGATTAGCCTGCTACATT
>CAZCHW010000204.1:0-4472 GCA_964498375.1 uncultured Syntrophomonadaceae bacterium
GTCTTCGCCGGTCTGGCGCTCTTGCGGTTGTCGGTGTTGCCGCTTCTGTAAAAATGGATGGCAAAGTTATTAAAGATGCTCGTATCGTATTAGGGGCAGTGGCTCCGAAGCCAATGAGAGCAGTTGAGGCAGAAAAGCATATTATCGGCAAAGAAGTAAGCGAAGAATTGCTTGAGCAGGCCGGACAGATTGCGTCAGGCGAATGTAAACCAATTTCCGACATGAGGGCATCGGCAGAATACCGTTGCCACCTGGTTGGAGTATTTACCAAGCGGGCGCTGACCAGCGCTATTGAAAACGGACATATCTAAGAGATTGGAGGGATAAATATGCCAAATTTTATTGTAGACGATCATGGAATTAAAAGGTTTCTGGTAACAATTAATATTAATGGCGATGACTATACCAGATTGGTCAAGGGGAACACCCTGCTGATTAACTTCATCAGGGATGAAGTAGGATTAACCGGCACCAAGCGTGGTTGTGAAATGGGAGACTGCGGATCCTGCACAATTCTGATGGGTGACAAGCCAGTCAACTCATGCCTGATCCTGGCTGTTGAAGCTGATGGCAAGTCTTATACAACAATTGAAGGGGTCGCTGCAACGGCTGAACTTGATCCCCTGCAGGAAAATTTCATCAACTATGGAGCATCACAGTGCGGATACTGTACTCCGGGAATGATTATTTCGTCAAAAGCATTGCTGGATAAAAATCCGAAACCGTCAGAAAAAGAAATCCGCGAAGGTATCTCCGGTAACCTTTGCCGTTGCACCGGATATGTGAATATCATCAAGGCTGTAATGGCAACGTCCGGGCAGGAACCTGAAGAAGAATTTATTAAAGACTAAAAGGGGTGATATAGATGAGTAAGGAATATGCCGTAATTGGTAAGAGTAAGCCAAAAATAGAAGGCCGCGCAAAAGTTACCGGGGCAGCTAAGTATTGTGGAGATCTCGAATTCCCCAACTTGCTACATGGTAAACTTTTACCCAGTCCGCATGCGCATGCTAAAATTCTTAGCATTGACACATCCGAAGCTGAAAAAATTCCCGGTGTTAAGGCGGTAATTACAGCAAAAGATGTTCCCAGCCTTAAGTACGGAATCAGTCCGGCACGCTGGGATGAAAATGTGCTTTGTGTTGATAAGGTTCGTTTTGTAGGAGATAAAGTAGCAGCGGTAGCCTGTATTGACGAGGAAACATGTTACAAGGCGCTGAAAGCTATTAAAGTTGAGTATGAAGTTTTACCGGCGGTGCTGGACTACGAAAAAGCAATGGACGAAGGAATGCCCCAGGTTCACGACGAGTACCCGAACAACCTGAACACAGAAATTCACCAGGAATTCGGTGATATTAAGCAGGCTTTCAAAGATGCGCACCATGTAAGGACAGATACTTTTTATGGTCAGCGGACTTACCAGTCTCCCATTGAGCCTCACTCTGCTGTTTGTATGTGGGAAAACAATAAGTTAACAGTTTACTCGGCAACCCAGTCAGTTCACTACTTCCAGTATTACATTGCCCGGGAGTTTGAAATGAAGATGGGTGATGTGCGGGTTATCCGCCCCTATATCGGCGGCGGTTTCGGCGGAAAGCTTGAGCCGACTGGCCTTGAGTTCTGTGGGTCTGTGCTGGCGAAGAAAACAGGTCGCCCGGTGAGAATGTTCTACGATCGCAAAGAGATGTTCACTCATAACCGTGGTCGGCACCAGGGCCGCTATAAGCTAACATCTGCAGTCGATAAAGAAGGCAAGCTGCTTGGAGTTCATGCTGAATTTATGACAGACGGTGGGGCTTATACCAGTCTGGGTATTGCAACTGCATACTATGCCGGAGGTTTGCTGACCCTGACTTATGATTTTGAAAACTACAAGTTTGATATGCACAGGGTATATACGAACCTGCCTGCCTGCGGGGCGCAGCGTGGTCATGGCGCTCCACAGCCCAAGTACGCGTTTGAAAGCCACCTGGACAATATTGCAAAAGACCTGGGTATTGACCCGATCGAAATCAGGTTGCGCAACGCCAGAAAGGCTAACACCAGAACACCAAACTGCTTCGATATTCATACCTGTGAACTGGACGAGTGTTTGCGCCAGCTTAAAACTATCAGCAACTGGGATGAAAAACGGAAGAACCGGCCTAAGGGCAGAGGAATTGGAGCAGCAACCGGATCGTTTGTTACCGGTGCGGGATACCCGATTTATCGCAATGACTGGCCGTCGGCATCGGCTTTCATCCGGGTTAATGAAGATGGTACAGCTGCAACCTTATATACTATGTCAATTGATATTGGACAGGGATCAGACACTGCCCTGTGCCAGATGGCTGCAGAAGCGATGGGCTATCGCTATGAGAATATGAAAATTGTTGCCGGCGATACTGAAACAACACCGCTCGATTTTGGAGCATATTCAAGCAGGACTACTTTGATGTCAGGTTGGGCCTGTGTCAGGGCAGCTGAGGATATCAAAGAGAAAATCCTTAACACTGCGGGTATGATGATGCACTTGCCGCCTGAAGACCTGGAGTGTGTTGAAGGCAAGATTTACTCCAAGTCAAGAGATAAAGTAGAACCGATTACCTTTGAAGAAGTAGCGAAGAAATACTTCATCATCAATGGGCCGCTGATTGGTCGCGGTGTTTACACTGTGCCCCGTCTTGGAGGTTATTTCAAGGGCGCAGCTGTTGCCACATCTCCGACTTACAGCTATTCAGCCCAGGGCGCAGAAGTACAGATTGATGAAGAAACCGGCGAAATCGATATCATTAATGCATGGGACGTTCACGATTGCGGAACAGTGATTAACCCTGCGCTGATGAGTGGTCAGGTTCACGGCGCACTCTTCATGGGACTTGGCGAAACCATTTGGGAGCAGGTCCAATTTGATGACAAAGGTAAGATCCTTAATCCTGAGCTCAGCAACTACCGCCTGCCCACTGCAGTCGATATGCCACATATCACCCTGAAAATGGTTCCGAACAGATGGCAGGATCCAATGGGCCCCTGGGGTGTTAAAGAGGTTGGTGAAGGTGCGAACAACCCGACTCAGGGCGCATTCAGGAATGCTATTTTTGATGCCATGGGAGTCAGCGTTAATACATTGCCACTGACTTATGAAAAAGTATGGCGTGCCTTAAAAGAAAAGAAAGAAAAGGAAGCTAAATAATTAGAACCAGAGATAGGTGGATTGGGGGAGTGCATATTTATGTGCACAGCCCCCGGTCTGCCATCGTAAAGGAGTGATGCCAGGGAGAAATATGGAAAGTTTTAGAACTAAAAACTTGTTTCATGTGAAAAATTTCTGGAGGTGCCAAATATTACATGACAAATGTTGCCAAAAACAACAACGACGTTAAGCCTCAGATCGGAGGCGACGACAAAAAAGTTCAAAAGCGTTTAATGACAATAGTCTTAATGCTGGCGATTTATTATGTCCTAGCACTAATGCCTACCATAGAAGGGCTAACCCCTGAAGGGCAGAAGGCAATTGGTTTAATGATTATTGCCGTTATTGCCTGGGTATCTGAAGTTGTCCCAATTGGTATTGCCTCAATATTTTTTGTCTTGATTCAGCACGTAGCCGGGGTAATGCCGGCAGGGCCTGCAACAGCAAACTTTGCACCCCCGACATTGCTGTTTGTGCTTGCTTCATTCTTCCTTGCCTTTGCTCTCAATATGAGTGGTTTGAGCAATAGAATTGCACTCAAATTAACCTCGCTGTCCGGAGGAAGTCCGAAAAAAGCTGTATTTTACATCATGTCTGCAACAGCGCTTTTATCTACAGTTATTTCTGACGTGCCTGCAGCTGCAGCCTTTTTCCCGATTGGGTTATCACTGTTGCAACAGAACAATGTCAAGGTGGGCCAAAGCAACTTTGGTAAATCCCTGATGATTGGTATCCCCTTTGCCTCACTAATCGGTGGGGTCGCCACACCGGCAGGTTCGTCGTTAAACGTATTATCTTTGAACTTGCTTGAGTCTACAACTGGCATAGTGATTACATTCACACAGTGGGCTGCACTTGGTATCCCCTTTGTAATCATTATGACACCTCTTGCTATTCTTGCTCTGAACTGGGTTTTCCCGCCTGAAATAGAGCATTTGGTCGGAATAGAAAATATTGAAGAGGACTATAAAGCATTAGGGCCACTGAATAAAGCTGAAATCAAGTTTATTGTAATATTTATAGGCCTGCTGATTGTTTGGTTCACTGAGTCAATTCACGGTGTTCCGATTCCTGTATCCTCCACAATCGGTGCCGCGTTATTCTTCTGCCCGGGAATTGATATCCTCGATTGGAAATCGACCAAAGACAAAATTGGTTGGGATACAATCCTTCTAATTGGTGCTTCTAGCTCTTTGGGCGCTTCATTATGGCAGTCTGGCGGAGCAACCTGGATTGCAGAAGTAGTTCTGGGTGGAATTAGCGAAGCCTCAACATTTATTGTTATTTTAGCGCTTGTGGT
>CAZCHW010000205.1:0-4471 GCA_964498375.1 uncultured Syntrophomonadaceae bacterium
TGAAGATGAAAAGCAAAAGCGTCAAAAAAAGTTAGAAGAAGAACAGAAAATGTTTGCAGAACAGGGTATAGACGCACCGATCAATCTAAAAGAAGGTCATCCTGCCCACACAATAGTTGAAGTGGCCGAAGAAGAAGGTTTTGACATGATTGTAATTGGCAGCAGGGGTTACGGGGGCCTTAAAAAATTGCTTCTGGGCAGTGTCAGTAATGCAGTTGCCCAGGAAGCAAAAAGTTGTTGCGTTTTAATTGTTAAATAAACCGGCTGCACATTCAGTCGGCGTGCAGGTATTTAAGATTAAGCTTTTCCGGTTGATACAACCGGAAAAGCTTTTATTCAAACTAAAAAAACTAGTTCATTCTGCTTAACCGGGCCAGATGATGCGAAATTATTTCACTCATGGTATAATGGCTAAAATATTTATTTCAAAATAAAAAGTTCAACTGTCAAGAGGAAAACCTCTTGGCATCTTTATAATTCCCCTGTCTTATCTTTAATTATCATAGCAGAGTGAGGAATCAGAACATGAAGAACGAAACGCTGCACAGCTGGATAAAAGATATGGCCAGCCTTTGCCAACCTGACCGGGTAGTCTGGATAGACGGCAGTAAACAACAGCGGGCAGAGCTTGAAGCAGAGGCGGTCTCGACCGGTGAACTGATCAGGTTGAACCAGGAAAAATGGCCGGGTTGTCTCTACCACCGCACGGCAAAAAATGATGTAGCCCGCACAGAACATTTAACTTATATCTGTACTTCCCGCAAGGCAGATGCCGGACCGAATAATAACTGGATGAGTCCTGAAGAGGGCTATCATAAGGCCGGAGAAATTATAAAAGGTTCGATGCAGGGTAGAACAATGTATGTTATTCCCTTTTCGATGGGGCCGGTCGGCTCACCGTTCAGTAAAATTGGTATTGAGCTTACCGACAGTATTTACGTAGTTTTAAATATGTTAATCATGACCAGGGTTGGAAACGATGTTCTGGATGCGCTCGGTAACGATGGGCAGTTTACCAGGGGGTTGCACGGAAAAGCTGAACTTGACGATAAAAATAGGCTGATTTTGCACTTTCCCGAGGATAACACTATCTGGAGCGTCGGCTCGGGTTATGGCGGCAATGTACTGCTCGGCAAGAAATGTCTCAGCCTGAGGATTGCCAGTTACCTTGGCTTGCAGGAAGGTTGGCTTGCCGAACATATGCTGATCATGGGCATTGAGGATCCTCAGGGTCGGGTCGAATACCTGGCCGCCGCTTTCCCCAGTGCCTGCGGCAAAACGAACCTGGCTATGCTGGTTCCGCCGGAAATTTATCAAAACAAGGGTTATAAAATCTGGACAGTTGGCGATGACATTGCCTGGATCAGAATTGGCGCAGATGGCCGGCTGTGGGCCGTTAACCCGGAAAATGGTTTTTTTGGTGTTGCCCCGGGAACTAACTCGCAATCAAATCCAAATGCCCTGGAAACGATTCGTAATAATACAATATTTACTAATGTTCTGTTAACTGATGACGGCGATGTCTGGTGGGAAAAGGGAGAAGGCCGTCCTCCTGCAGATGGAACAGCCTGGGACGGCAGCCGCTGGAAATGGGGAATGGTTGATGCTGCCGGCAAACCGGTCCCGGGAGCACACCCCAACTCCCGTTTTACTGCGCCGATCAACCAGTGTCCGATAATATCTCCTGAATGGGATAATCCTCGTGGTGTTCCTCTTTCGGCAATCGTCTTTGGCGGCCGCAGGTCAGAAACTATCCCCCTGGTTTACGAAGCGTTTAACTGGAACCACGGAGTTTATGCGGGGGCGACGATGTCTTCTGAATTGACTGCTGCCCAGTATGGTAACCTTGGCAAGGTGCGGCACGACCCGATGGCGATGATGCCCTTCTGCGGTTATCACATGGGTGATTACTTTCGCCATTGGATCGAGATGGGCGGCAAGATTAAGAAACCGCCAAAGATTTTTCACGTTAACTGGTTTCGTAAAGACGAAGACGGACACTTTATCTGGCCTGGTTTTGGTGAAAACCTGCGTGTGCTCGACTGGATCATACAGCGGTGCAGAGGGGAAATCGGGGCTGCCGAAACACCGGTGGGCTACATGCCCGCTCCCGGGGATCTCAATCTGGAGGGCTTGCATCTTGAGCAGGCGCAGTGCAAACCACTTTTTGAAATTAACCGGGACCAGTGGCTTGAGGAAACTGAAGAAAACCGCAGTTTTTTTAAACAGTTTGGTTTGCGCTTTCCCGCGGAGCTGCAAGAACAAGCGGTGGCACTGGAAAAAAGACTTAAATCAACACTGTATAGATAAAATAGTTCAGGGCAGGCCTAAGAGACATAAAGAGCCTGCCCTGTTGCATCTGTAAGGTCAGTCTGTCAGTTCTTAATTTAGCTTAATTCTATCTTTCGGATCAAACCGGCCGCCTTTGCTGTTTCCAGGACTGGAATGGGAACCAGGGCCAGCAGCAGGGCGATCAGGTACATATCCGGTGCAAGAGCAGTCAGGCCAAAGGCGAACGCGAAAGGCGGGATAAATATCACCAGGCCGACCAAAATGGTTGAGGTCAGGGTGGCCAGGCACAAAGCGCGGTTGCTGAAAGGACCGATGGTAAAAATTGAATAAACCGATCGCATATTGAACGAATGAAAGATTTGGGAAAGCGCGAGGACAATGAAAGCCATCGTTCTACCGGTTACCGGATCGGATCCCCGGTTTATTCCGATTTGAAATCCCACCAGGGTTAGGAGAGCAAACATTACTCCCTGCAGAATAATCTGAGTTCCATAACCACCGGCAAAAATACTCTCATTTTTAGGCCTTGGTTTACGCTGCATGGCCTCCTTTTCCACCGGTTCCATGCCCAGGGCAATTGCCGGGAAACTGTCGGTAACCAGGTTAATCCACAGAAGTTGCATGGAGAGAAGCGGAGTAACCTTCCAGATCAACATGGCCAGTAATACGGTCAGCAGTTCCCCAATATTTGTGCCAAGCAGAAACCCGACTACCTTACGGATATTGTCGTAAATACCGCGTCCTTCACGAACAGCTTCAACAATAGTGGCAAAATTGTCGTCGGTCAGAGTTATATCTGCCGCTCCCTTGGCTACATCGGTTCCTGTAATTCCCATAGCACAGCCGATGTCGGCTGCCTTTAGTGCCGGTGCATCGTTTACCCCGTCACCGGTCATTGCCACAACGGCCCCACAATTTTGCCAGGCCCTGACGATTCTAATTTTGTCGGCAGGTGACACCCGGGCATATACCGCGATTTCTTCAACAGACAGATTCAGTTTGTGGTCGCTCATTTCTTCCAGTTCCAAATTGGTTATTGCCCGATCGCCTGCCTGTAGAATGCCCAGTTCAGTGGCAATTGCCGAAGCAGTTAATATATGATCGCCGGTGATCATCACCGGTTTGATTCCGGCCTGCCGGCAGGTTGCTACCGCTGTTTTAGCTTCGGGGCGGGGTGGGTCAATCATTCCTACAAGGCCAAGAAAGGTTAGATCAGTTTCCAGATTATCAGGGGTTGGATTGGCGGGAACGGAATTTATAGTCTTGTATCCGATGGCGAGAACCCGCAGAGCCTTTTTACCCATTTCTTCATTTGCCTCGTAACCACCTGTAATTTCTCCTGCAACGCATTTGTTAGCCAGTACATCAAACGCGCCTTTGACGATAACCATAATTTGATCGTCTACCTGATTAACTGTGGTCATTAACTTGCGGTCTGAATCGAAAGAAAGCTCTGCCAGACGCGGATAAAGCCTGCTTAAATCTTCTTTGATAATTCCATTGCAATGAGCAGCGAGAATAATTGCAGTTTCTGTCGGGTCACCGATATGTTTTTCCTGCCCCTGTTCGATGGCAATATTACCGTCGCTGCACATGGCGGCAAGGCGGAGCAACTTTCTGGCGGAGCCGCTGTTGCGGTTGTTAACCTTTTCATACTGCTGAAGATCGGCCAGGTAAAGATCAGTAAGGGTCATCCGGTTTTCAGTCAGAGTTCCAGTTTTATCCGAGCAAATAACCGAAGCACTGCCGAGAGTTTCCACTGCCGGTAACCGGCGGATGATTGCTCTTCTTTTAACCATGCGCTGCACGCCAATTGCCAGAATTACTGTCACAATAGCAGGTAGTCCTTCCGGGATTGCTGAAACGGCAAGAGCGACCGAAACCATAAAGATATCTAGAGCCGGCATTCCTTCGAGCAAACCAATCACAAAAATTATTGCACAGGCCAGCAAGGCGGCAATGCCTAAATATTTACCGAGGGCGGCCAGCTTGATCTGCAGTGGTGTCATTCCGTCAGTTTCACTTTCAAGCAGGTCGGCTATCCGGCCCATTTCAGTTTGCATTCCTGTTGCAGTTACCATAGCTAAACCACGACCGTAAGCTACAGCGGTGCCACTGTAGATCATGTTTTTCCGGTCGCCTATCGAAGCTTTGTCACTAATCTCAGCTCCCGCATTTT
>CAZCHW010000206.1:0-4470 GCA_964498375.1 uncultured Syntrophomonadaceae bacterium
GCCAGGTTCAGGGCGATCAACCCGCTCTTCCGGGTGTTGCGGTATTCACTGAGCGCAGTCTTTTTAATCATGCCGCGCGCGGTAACCATCAACAGGTAGCAGTCTTCGCTAAAATCTACAATCGGCATCGTTGCGGTAATAAACTCTTTTTCCTCAAGAGGCAGCATGTTTACCAGGGCAGTTCCACGCGACTGTCGTCCAGATTCGGGAATTTCGTAGACCTGCAGCAGGTATACTTTTCCACGATTACTGAAACAGAGCAGTTGATCATGGGTTGATGCTACATGACACTGTTCAACCCGGTCATTTTCACGGGTCTGGATGCCGACTACACCGCGGCCACCACGGTGCTGGCTACGATAAGTAGTTAACGGCAGGCGCTTTATGTAGCCGCGATCCGTCAGAGTAATTACTACATCTTCCTGAAGAATTAAATCTGTTATAACCACATCGCCTTCATCAGCTACTATCGCTGTACGCCGCTCATCACCATGTTTTTTTGCTATGGCAGACAGCTCTTCGCTGATAATGTTAAGCACCAGGGCATCGTCTTTCAAAATACGGAGCAGGTAGTTAATTCGTTCGAGCAGCTGTTCCTGCTCTTCAACAAGCTTGGAAATTTCGAGCTGAGTCAGGCGCTGCAGGCGCATATCCAGGATAGCCTGGGACTGTTTCTCAGAAATATCCAGTAAATTCATCAGGCCGGTACGGGCAGAAGGAACATCTTCGGAGGCACGAATCAGGGCTATCACTTCGTCAAGCATATTAAGCGCCTTTAAAAGCCCTTCTACAATGTGCAGCCGTTCTTCCGCTTTGTTCAGGTCGTACTGTGAGCGGCGTCTGATAATCTCTTTCTGGTGTTCCAGGTAGTAAGCAAGCATTTGTTTTAAAGTAAGAACCCGTGGTTGACCATCAACCAGGGCAAGCATGATAATACCAAATGTCTGCTGCAGGGGCGTAAACTTGTAAAGCTGGTTTATGATCACCTGGGCCTGGAAGTCTCGTTTAACTTCCATCACCACCCGCACTCCGTTGCGATCGGACTCATCACGCAGGTCGGTAATGCCTTCAATCTTTCGCTCCTTAACCAGATCGGCAATTTTTTCAACCAGTTTGGCTTTATTTTGCTGGTATGGCACTTCTGTAATAACTATCTGGTCCCGGGCCTTGTCTTTCTTCTCTACAGAAACTTTTCCCCTGACCTTGATAATGCCGCGCCCGGTTTTATATGCGTTGTAGATCCCCTCGTGACCGACAATAATACCGCCGGTTGGAAAATCAGGTCCTTTAATGTACTGCATTAAATCACGGATATCTGCTTCAGGATGTTTGATCAGATGATTTATGGCATCGATAAGTTCCAACAGGTTATGGGGAGGAATATTGGTTGCCATGCCGACAGCAATTCCGGCAGATCCGTTGGCCAGCAGGTTGGGAAAACGGGAGGGTAAGACAACCGGTTCTTCAAGACTTTCGTCAAAGTTCGGTCGGAAATTAACTGTATCTTTCTGCAGATCGGTCAGCAGTTCTCCGGCAATCGATGATAGACGGGCTTCTGTATAACGCATCGCTGCCGCCGAGTCGCCATCCTGCGAACCAAAGTTTCCATGACCGTCAACAAGTGGATAACGGGTGGAAAAATCCTGGGCCATGCGGACCAGGGTATCATAGAGCGCCACATCACCATGCGGGTGGTATTTACCTAAAACTTCCCCGACAATACGAGCCGATTTACGGTGCGGTTTGTCGTGGGTTGAACCCATTTCTGACATGGCAAATAAAATGCGCCTGTGCACCGGCTTTAAACCGTCGCGCACATCGGGAAGAGCCCGGCTGACAATGACGCTCATGGCGTAATCGAGGAAAGAAACTTTTACCTCATCATGAATGTTTACGGGAATAATGCTTTCTCTTTCGGTCATTTTTACTCCTTTAATGAAACAATATTATCATAAAATTAAATACTGGAAAAGTGCGAAGGGCTTAGCTTTTCTTCTTGTTTTTGTTTCTTTTTGGCGTCAGCTGTCTGAGCAGCTGGTCTATCTCTTTTTTCTGGCTCAGATCAACCTGCCAGGATTCACTGCGCTTACGACGACCGCGATTGATAACCACGGTTATGACATCTTTCGACCAGCGAAAAGTCTCGACTTCTGCCCACTTGAAAAAACCGCGCGGTGTAGAGAACCCCTTTTCCCGCAGGGCAGGATTCTCAGCTTCACGGGCAATGACGGCAAGCATCAGGGCTCCATAAAAAAACACATAGGTATAAGGGCCCAGAAAGAGCATTTCTTCTACCTGGTAGGCATTGTCTAGTTCAAAGCGCAGCAGGAAATAAGAGGCGGCCCCCAGAATAGCAATCAGGAGAAATGAGTCATTATTGTATCGGCTGAAAAACTTTCTTTTAACTTTTAACAAAACAGGTCCAAGCCGGTAATAGCGAAAGTAAATATAACCCATAACTATCAGGGCCAGAAAAAAATAGGGAAATAGAAAACGGAACAACAACCTAATCACTCCCAGGAAATTGACTAAATTTTTTCCGGATCATAACAGTGAGACATCTACCATTAAACCATGAATTAATCAAGTCGTAAATAGCTGCTCAGCCCGGACGGGGAACCACGCATTCACAGTAGTGGTCTTAATATCACAAGTATTAACAAAATATACACAGGAGGGGCTACCATGAAATGTACTAAAAAATGGCTGTTAATTGTTCTATTTGTTTCTGTTGCACTTTTACTGGTCGGTGGTTGTGCCGCAGACAACGAGGAACCGATTGATCAACCTGAAGCTGAACCGATCAGCGGAACAATCTATAGGATTGAAGATAACCGCATTCTTGTCGTAGGAGGTCTCGATGATGTCAACGTGCCATGGGACCACTGGTTTAACGAGGGTTACCGGGCAGTCTTTTTTGCCCTAGAGGATGATACTGTTATAGAGGAAAATGGTAAATCCAGAGATGCTGAATTTCTGTCCCGTGGGCAGAAGGTTGATGTATATCATGTCGGGGCCCTGGCTGAATCTTACCCGGAACAGGGAAAAGCAGATAAGGTGGTTGTTACCGATAGTTCAGGCGCTTTGGAATCACACACCGATTCAGGCCGCTTTGCCGGCATTTCTGAAGAGGGTTATCTGGCCATTAAAATCAGTGGAGTGCCCGATGAGCTTCCGGCCAGCGAGTTTCGTCTGACAGATGAGGCATCAAGTCTCCTCGAGGAGCTTGCACTGGAGGAAGAGCAGAATATTATCTTTTACTACCTCAGCGATGATCAGTCTGACGGCCTTATTTACGACCTGGCCCGACTCGATTAATAGGTTTAAATGAGAAAGCCGCTCCTGAAAAACAGGAGTGGCTTTCTATCTGTAAAGATGAGCAATACTCTTTCCGCTTCTTACTCTACTTTAAATATCAAGATTTTGCACCAGACGGGCATTGTCTTCAATAAACTTACGACGCGGCTCAACCTTGTCGCCCATCAAAACACCAAATATATTATCGGCCAGCATTGCATCAACCAACTCTACCCGCTTGATAATCCTCGTATCCGGATTCATTGTTGTTTCCCAGAGCTGATCGGGGTTCATTTCACCCAGACCTTTATATCTCTGGATTTGCACCCCACCTTCGCGGGTCCATTCGCCAAGCAGCTGTTCGAGTTCCTCCTCACGGAAAAGGTATTGTTCTTTCTTACCCTTTTTAACTTTATAGAGAGGAGGCTGGGCGATATAAATAAAGCCGCTTTCGATTAAATCCTGCATAAACCTGTAGAAAAAGGTAAGCAGTAAAACCCTGATGTGGGAACCATCAACGTCAGCATCGGTCATGATGATGATTTTCTGATAGCGGGTTTTGCTGATATCAAATTCACTTTCTATACCAGTACCCAGGGCAGTGATCAGGGTGCGAATTTCTTCGTTAGCTAAAATTTTATCGAGCCGTGCCTTTTCTACATTGAGAATTTTCCCCCGTAAAGGTAAAATGGCCTGAAAACGGCGGTCACGTCCCTGCTTTGCTGAACCACCTGCAGAATCACCCTCAACGATGAATATTTCACTCTCACCTGGATCTTTAGAAGTGCAATCGGCTAGTTTGCCAGGTAAATTACTGATTTCGAGAGCATTTTTACGTCGGGTCAGTTCCCGGGCTTTTCTCGCTGCCTCTCTTGCTC
The DNA here is from genome assembly GCA_964498375.1 of uncultured Syntrophomonadaceae bacterium. Lineage (GTDB taxonomy): Bacteria > Bacillota > Dethiobacteria > DTU022 > DTU022 > JAABTH01. The sequence goes on from CAZCHW010000206.1 coordinate 4,176, forward strand.
TGGAGGCCCTGATTGCTTTTTCAATAATCCGGCGGGTAATCGCAGGGTTTTGCTCCATAAATGCTTCCAGGCTTTCGTAGCAAACTGAATCAACCACACTGCGAATATCGCTATTGCCGAGCTTGGTTTTAGTTTGTCCCTCAAACTGCGGGTCCATCAGCTTGACACTGATTACTGCCGTCAGCCCTTCCCTGATATCCTCACCGGACAGATTGTTATGGTTATCTTTTAAAACACCAAGACGCCGGGCAAAATCGTTGATCAATCTGGTCAACATCACCTTGAAACCATATTC
>CAZCHW010000207.1:0-4460 GCA_964498375.1 uncultured Syntrophomonadaceae bacterium
ACAGTGACGGGTCAAGTGCGGAAGCAGCAACAATTACCGTCAGTAACATCACTACAGGCTCAGGTGGTAGATTTTCTCAGCAGGAGCCGCAGGATCTAACTCCAGTTGTGATCCCAAATTTCGTTGGCACTTTCCAGGCCATAGCGGAGATGGAATTATCACAACTTGGTTTAAAAGTGGGGACAATCAGAGAGGAATATAACCCCGATCAGCCGAGGCGGACAGTGCTGGCTCAATTCCCGGCGCCGGGGTCAACGATGATGAAAGGCGGATCGGTTAACCTGGTGGTTTCAACCCACCGGCCCCTGGAAGAAAACCAGGATCAAACAGCCGAGTAACGGGTAATTTTAAATTTCTGTGCGGCTCCAGCAATAGCCCTTGCCAATCGGGCGGCGCCGACATAACTCTGAAGACATATTCATCAAACACTGGGAGATGCGGGTGTAGGGCTGCTGGGACGAACTGCAGCTACTGCCGAAAAGCATCTCCCCTTCATTTCTAAGAATCTGCCAGACCCGGGGTTGCTCTATCCGTAACTCTTCGACGATCTGGTCGGTAGTTTTAAAGATTTCTGGCTCTAATAACTTTAACAGGATTTCCTCCAGCTCTGGATCAGATAAAGGTTGTTTCTGTCTTTTCTTTTGCATTCTGACCGGTTACCCCCTGATTGTCACAACGGTAACCCCTTCACCACCTTCGGCAGGGCCCCCGCTGCGCATACTTTTAACCAGTGGATGGCTTTTCAGGTAGAAGCGTAATCTTTCTTTTAACTTTCCCGTGCCCTTGCCATGAATAAGGTCTACACTATTAAGCCCAGCCCAGAGGGCATTGTCCAGCAATTTGTCCACCAGGGGAACTGCTTCTTCAAAGTTCATGCCGCGCAGATCAACTTCGCGACTGATAGCTGTATCTTTGGTTACCGTGTAGCCACCGGGGCGGGGAATATCATTTTTAAGATCATTTTTTCGGGTTTTTATTACCACTAAATCAGAGAGCGGCACAGATATTTTCATCGTTCCGACCTGCACCTGTACATCTGATTCATTGTATGCTAAAACTTCACCCTGCTGATTCAAACTATTAATTAAAACCGGCAGACCCACCTTTAATAGATCGGCAGAAAGAGTTTCTCCCTCATCTTCATATGGTTGATCGTAATCGTTTAATTCATCCTTAATTTTACTTACTTCCCGGCGCAGTTCTTCAACACGTCCTGAAGATGCAGCCTGTGCATTGCTGCGCAAAGCAACAAATTCCTTGTAAAGCTGGTCTGTTGACTTTTTAGTCTGCCTGATCATCTGCCGGGCCTGTTCGCGCGCTTCTTTCAAAATATCTTCCCGCCTGGCTCTCAACAAATCACGTTCACGTTCCAGTTCAGCAATTAAAGCTTCAGCCCGGCCGCGCTCCAGGGCAGCCTGCCTGCTGTCGCGATGATAACGCTGTTGATCTTCAACCAGACTGGCTATTACTGATTCAACCTGATCATGCGAGCGGTGAAGAAAACTTTTGGCCTTGAGTAAAATAGTTTCAGTCAAGCCTAACTGTTCAGCAATATAAAAAGCATTACTTTGACCGGGAACTCCTTGCAGCAAGCGGTAAGTCGGCGATAGAGTGTCTGAGTCAAATTCCATTGCCGCATTTTGCATGCTGTCGCGTACCTGTGCAAACAATTTAAGCTCATTACTGTGCGTAGTGGCAACCGTAAGGGCTCCGCGCTCATCCACTTCTTCAAGGATTGCCATAGCTAAAGCAGATCCTTCAGACGGGTCTGTGCCTGCTCCCAACTCGTCAAACAAAAGCAGGCTTTCCCGGCCGGCTCCGGAAATAATTTCGATTATATTTTTCATATGCCCGGAAAATGTACTTAACGACTGAGCGATGCTTTGCTCATCACCTATATCAGCCCTGATTTGCTTAAAGACTGCTAATTTAGAACCTCTCTCTGCCGGAATCTGTAAACCACACTGGGCCATTACAGCCAGTAAACCGATAGTTTTTAAAGCTACAGTTTTGCCACCAGTATTTGGACCTGTTATAACCAGGGTCCGGACTGGTCTGCCAATTTCTACGTTTAGAGGTACTTTGTCTCCGCTAAGCAGGGGGTGTAGCGCTTCTTTTAAAGCAACACCAGAGTATTGATCATGGACAAGATCGGGCTCGCTTCCTTCAATAAGCAGGGCATAACGGCCCCTGGCTACGATTAGATCAAGTTCACCGTAAAGCAACCGGGTCTGGAAAAGCGTCTCTGCTGCATCCGAAACCAGTGAGCTTAGTTTATAAAGAATACGTTCAATTTCCTGTTCTTCACTACGTTGAAAGGCAGTTAATTCGTTTTGCATTTGCAATACCGGCATCGGCTCAATAAACAGGGTGGCTCCGCTGGCCGACTGGTCATGGACTACACCAGCCATATGTTGCTTGTATTCCTGCTTAACAGGCAAAACATACCGTCCACCCCTGATCGTTACCAGAGGCTCTTGAAGATATTTTCTTGTGTTAGCACCACGAATATATTCTTCCAGTTTATCCCTGATTCGGTTCTGCAAAGCACTGATTCTTCGGCGTAAATCTCTTAGCTTATCTGAAGCGCTATCCAGAACCAAACCTTCGGGATCTATAGATCGATCAAGTTCCGACAACAAAGCCGGGCAGGGATCGATCAATTGTGCCATTTCCGCCATAATCGGATACTCATAAACCTGCTCACTGTCTTTAAAAAAAACAATCCATCGTTTAGCTGCTTTCAGAAAGCCCATTAATGCAGCCAGATCTCGACTGGAAAGGATTGCTCCTTTTTGAGATCGGATGATACTGTTTTGAGGATCCTCCACTGCTTCAGGATTAAAAGCATTTTTCGAGCAGAGGCGGCGCCCCTCTGCAGTTTCTTTGTGCCACCTGGCTACTTCAGCATAGTTGCCCGACGGAAGCAGGATTTCTACTCTTGCAGCAGCCATTGGACTAACAGTCAGCTCAGCCAGTTTCTCTCGAATCAGGTTAAATTCAAGAATTTTTATTTCTCTGTCTCTGATTACATCTGACACTAAATTATCTCCTCGACAGGCAAAAATGATCTTTTATAACAAACCGCAGTAGTTTTTCCTGGCCCTGTTTAATACCAATCCGCTGAGTTCTATCGCTGGTAATATCTCCTCGGGTTGGATTAAATTCCAAATACAAAGGCAATTTGCTTAAATCATGTCCATTATATGATCGATTAATACCAAAAGCGATAGATAATTTACCCGGACCATTGGCCAGCTCAAAATCTTTTATATTATTACGGCGGTTGCTCCGCATGATATCAAGCCCCTCAAGAGGTTCCAGGGCGCGTATAAGAACAGCTTCCCCGCAACCTTCTGGTCCGGTTACCACATTAAAGCAATGATAGTTTCCGTAAATAAAATAGACATAGGCAAAGCCGGGTGGACCAAACATTACAGTATTGCGCCTGGTCATACCACGACTGGCATGGCAGGCCGGATCATTACTGCTTAAGTAAGCTTCAGTTTCAACGATAACCCCTTTAATTAAACCCTTGTCTGTCTGATGACAAAGGTAATGGCCAAGGAGTTCCCTGGCCACCTGTACAGTTTCCAGTTGTAATAATTCAAAGGACAATCAAGATGTCTCCTTTAAATTCCGTTCAGATTTAAATAAAAATTAAGAATAATAGTTTTTATTTCTCCTGCAAGCGGTGAAAGGTAATACTCAGTGAAAAATACCACTTCAGACTGCTCAAGAGCGGCCATGCAAGAATCCAGTGGTATCAGGGCTAGGGCAGCAATGATCAGGTAGATAAAGACCAGCCCAACCAATATTCCCAAAGCTGCACCACCAAGACGATTGAAAAATCCAATCACCGGAACCTTGTTAATCCAGCGGAATCCTCTCGAGAAAAGTCGAAAAAGTAAACTCAACCCCAGAAGTAACAACAAAAAGGTGATTACACCAGCTATTAATTGCGGGGCTTTCTCCAACGCTACTTCCAGGCCAAGACTTTGGATTAGATCGTGGTGAGGAATGATATCTTCCGGATCAATCAACACAGCAAGCCTTTCACTGAATAACCTGCTACCCCAGAATGAAAGTAAAATAATCACAAAAAAGCCGATCAGGTCGAACAGCTGCTTGACCAAACCGCGGCTATACCCGCTAACCAGATGCAGTATTAAAACAGCAAGCAATAAAAGATCAAGCCAGTTCATGGTCTTGCTCCCCCGCCCGACGACCTTCCAAAACTGTCGATTTTTGTTCTTTGTGGCGTAAAAGTTCATCTGCAAGATTCAGGGCTGCGAGAACGGCAATTTTATGCCTGCTCATTTGTATGTTTTGCTCGTTTAAATTTCTCATCAGGCGGTCAACATAGTGTCCTACACGCTGCATTTCCTCAACGCTGGAAGAACTGCGCAGGATATAATCTTCACCTAAAATAGTTATAGTCACCCTGTTTTTTTCATCCG
>CAZCHW010000208.1:0-4422 GCA_964498375.1 uncultured Syntrophomonadaceae bacterium
GCCAATCAGATCGTCCTGCCCAGCTGTTTCTTCCGGTGAATCTGCTTTTTCCGGTGCGGAGCCGCCCTGCATCTCGCGGATTTCCGCCTGCAGGTTCAGGCGGGGGAACAGGTCATCACCCCTCTCCACCTGAGTGTCCGGTTTAATTCCACCCCACTGCTTCAAGCTTTCCCAGCTTTGCAGGTCAGCTAATTCGGCTAGGCCAAGCTGCTGCAGAATAGATCGCGGCGAACGGGGCATAAAAGGCTGCAGCAAAACTGCAATAAAGCGAATGCTTTCGACCAGGTTATAGATAACTGTGCCGAGCCGCTCTTTTTTTGAATCCTCTTTGGCCAGTTCCCAGGGCATATTTTCGTCAATGTATTTATTGCTGCGCCGCACCAGTTTCCATAATTCTGCCAGTGCATCGCTCGTCTTGAGCTGATCCATATACTCTTCAACGGCAACAGGTGTCGCCAGGGCCAGTTCCTGGAGTTCTTGGTCTCCCGGCCCAAAGTCGGCTGCCGGCCCGGGCAAGGTTCCATTAAAGTAACGCTCTGCCATCGTCAGGGTTCTGCTGACCAGGTTGCCCAAGTCATTTGCCAGATCAGTATTTATCCTGACAATAAAGTTTTCCAGGCTGAAAATACCATCCTGCCCAAAGGGAATTTCACGCAGCAGAAAATAGCGCAACGCATCGGAGCTGTAACGGGAAGCCAGCACCCGGGGATCGACCACATTGCCCTTCGATTTTGACATTTTTCCGTCCTGCAGCATCAACCAGCCATGGCCGAACACAGTTTTCGGCAGGGGAGCGTCCAAAGCCATCAAAAAAATCGGCCAGTAAATGGTATGGAACCTTAATATATCTTTACCGATCAGCTGAACATCAGCAGGCCAGTACTTTTCATAAAGTGCTACGTCTTCTCCGTAACCCAGCGCTGTTATATAGTTGCTCAGAGCATCAAGCCAGACATAAATAACATGATCAGGATCGAAGGGAACGGGGATACCCCAGTCAAAAGAAGTCCTGGAAACACACAGATCTTCCAGGCCGGGTTTTAGAAAATTATTGATCATTTCATTTTTACGTGAAGCAGGTTGGATAAACTCCGGATGATCTTCAATATGCTTTATCAAACGATCAGCATACTTTGACATTTTGAAGAAATAGGCCTCTTCAGCAATCAGCTCGACATCGCGTCCACAGTCCGGGCATTTGCCCTCAACAAGCTGGCGTTCGGTCCAGTAAGCTTCACAGGGGGTGCAGTACCAACCTTCATACTTTCCTTTATATATATCGCCCTGTTCGTAAAACCTGGTAAATATTTTTGCCACTTTCTCCTGGTGACGCTTTTCAGTGGTGCGGATGAAATCATCGTAGGCGATATCAAGCTCATCCCAAAGCTCTTTAATCCAGGCCACAATTTCATCAACAAACTCAATTGGCTTTTTCCCGGCGGCATCAGCCTGACGCTGTATCTTCTGGCCATGTTCGTCTGTGCCGGTCAAAAACCAGACATCATATCCGGTTAACCGTTTAAAACGGGCCATTGCATCGGCAGCCACAGTAGTATAGGAATTGCCAACATGCAGTTTATTGCTGGGATAGTAAATCGGGGTTGTAATATAAAAAGTCTTTTTATCCGCCAATGTCGGGCCTCCTTGTCATTGCTCTGATTGATGAAGTAATTATATCAGAGCAGATCATACTGTCAAGGCAACAACATATCAACCAAATTAAGGATTATTTTGTCAGGAAGAACCTTTAATGTATGCTTAATCTTGTAATATTCTTGTAAAGTTGAGTATATTGGGAAAAAACCTCTTGACTTACCATGTCAATTACTGGTATACTGTTTGAACCAGCCTTGCTCCATATTGAAGAAAAGGAGGAAATGCCTTGAAATCAACAGGGATTGTTAGAAAAGTAGATGAACTGGGTAGAGTAGTGATCCCTATCGAATTAAGAAGAACTCTGGGAATCGAAGTTAAAGATGCTCTGGAGATTTACGTTGATGCCGAGAAGATCATCCTCAAAAAGTATGAACCAGCATGTCTCTTCTGTGGAAATGCAGATAATGTTAAACATTTCGGCAATCGGATTGTCTGTCGTGAATGTATTGAGAAGTTGGCGAAAGACTAACCATTAAGATATTAAGCTACCTATAATCAATGAAAACATTGTTCAGGAGCGCAGTTAAAGGGCGCTCCTGTTTATTTTGTACTTTGCCCGGGCTAAACCCGGTTCGACAGCTTACTGCTGATCTACCTCCTCCAGGGGAAACTCCCTGGTTTTGCCCGATTCCTCCAACTTGACCATAACCGACTTCTTCCTGCAGTTGACCTCTTTTACTACCCCTTCACCATCAGGGGTAATCACCCGGTCTCCCTGGCAGGGCATATCAGCCCGGGGGTCTTCGTAGGCGCTTGCTTCATAACGCAGGCAGCACATCAGTCGCCCACAGACACCGGATATTTTGGTTGGGTTCAGTGAGAGATTCTGGCCTTTAGCCATACGAATTGACACCGGTTCAAATTCCTCCAAAAAGGTTGAACAACAAAATGCCCTTCCGCACGGCCCGATACCCCCCTTAATTTTTGCTTCATCCCGTACGCCAATCTGGCGCAATTCTATTCTGGTCTTAAAAATTGAGGCCAGGTCTTTAACTAACTCGCGAAAATCTACCCGCTCTTCCGAGGTAAAATAAAAGATGATTTTATTGCGGTCGAAGGTATATTCCACACTGACCAGTTTCATTTCCAGGCCATGCTCTTTAATCTTTTCCTGACAGCGTTCAAAGGCAGATTTTTCTTTTTGCCGGTTCTCTTCCACCCGGCGAAGATCACCTGGTGTGGCAACTCGTAAAACCTTTTTCAGCGGCAGCACCAGATCTTCTTCCGGAACATCCCGGGCAGCCAAAACCACTAGCCCTGTTTCCTGGCCCCGGGCCGTTTCTACAATTACCTGCTCACCTGCAGCAGGTTCTTCATCTCCCGGTGCAAAATAATATATTTTCCCGGCTTCCCTGAATCTTATTCCGACAACTCTGGTCATTAGGAGAGCCTCCTTTGCAACATAATAAGCAACTTTTCCAGTAATAAACGCCGGTTGACATTAGTCATTAACAGTTCAAAAACCGTTCTGTTTATTTCCAGTATGGCCGTTTCAAGGCCGGCGGTTGAAACCTGATCAGTCCAAACAGCCGGTGCTTCAAAGCTATAACTATCATCACCCCTGCGGCAGAGGCTTTGCATTAAACCGTCCCGGTAAAGCAGAGCTACCAGTTCCAGCAGAAGGATCAGATCTTCGCGGTCTGCAAGAGATACTGCCCAGGATATAAGCTTGGCAGCTGAATCACGTCCGGTAGCAATATTGTAGGCCAGCGATTTGGCATCTTTATAGCGATCGTCAAATGCCGGGTCGGCAGCCATGTTAAATGCCAGCCCCGGTAATCCTCCGCTCAGGCGGGCAATAAGTTCTGCCTTTTCGCCACCGGCCAGGTCATTTTCTGCCAGCAACCCGGCAATTAATGCATAGTCGAGCGGCTGTAATACATATCTCTGGCATCTTGACAATATTGTATCAAACATAGCCCGCGGCTGCTCGGATAATAATATAAATGTTAACCCCACAGGCGGTTCTTCCAGAATTTTTAACAAAGAAGAGGCAGTTTCAGCAGTCATCGCCTCAGCCTGATCAATCAGGCATACCTTCAGGTTGTCACCAAGGTAAAAATGATCACGAATTGCCCGGAATTGCTCCGTTTTCAACTTTTTCTTTTCCGGCTCAAGGTAATAATAACCTGGATGATTACCACTGGCAAAAGTGCGGCAAGACCGGCATTTCATGCAGGGCTGCACTCCGATCCGCTGTGGGCAGAGAATTGCCTGGGCCAGCAAACTGCCCCAGCTTCTTTTTCCACTTCCCGCCGGTCCGGTCAGCATAACAGCGTGGCTAAGCCTGCCTCTTTTGATCGCCGCGTCAAGCTGCTCTTTTAGCTCTGGTCGCCCGGCCAGCGAATCATAACTGCTCATCGTTCTATCCCTTCTCCTGTGCGATAAAGCTTACTACCGCAGCCCAGACAGCTTCGTGAATCTGGCTTTGAGCGCCGGTTGCATCGATCACCACAAATCGCTGAGGTTCCTGCTGTGACAGTTCCAGGTAGCCCCGGCGCACTCTCTGGTGATAGTTGATATTTCTGCTTTCCAGGCGGTCGGCTTTATCGCCCCTGCGTTTAATTGCCTCTTCTACTGGTAAGTCAAACAAAAATGTTAAATCGGGCTTCAACCCGGAGGTTGCCTTTAAATTTAGTTGAGCTATCCAGCCCAGCTCGAGGCCTCCACCATAGCCCTGATAGGCCGCGGTTGAATCGGTGAAGCGATCACACAGTACAACCAAACCCTTCTTCAGCGCCGGTAATATCACCTGCCCGGTCAGCT
>CAZCHW010000209.1:0-621 GCA_964498375.1 uncultured Syntrophomonadaceae bacterium
CGATTTTACGATTGTCTATTGTGAGCAGCACGTACTGGGAACAACGCCCGAAATGCTGTGCAACAAGTTCCCCTTCCGCAGCAATTGCAAGAATCATACAGAAACCTCCCTTATATAGTTTCGAAATCTGCTAACCTTTCATTCCGCTGTGTGAATCTACCGTTGCTCCCGCAACTAAATTAAGTTTGTTATTCTTAAACTTGTCTAATGTTTCGCTAACTGTTCCTCCAATACCGCTGTATACTTTTATTTTTGCAGCCTCGAGCGCAGCTATAGCATTGGGACCAACATTACCAAGCACGACCGCACCAACTTTTTTTCGGGATAAGAGCTGGGCCGCCTGAGGTCCGGCACCGCCGGAGGCCTGCACACTGCTATTGGCCAGATTTTCTAGAACCTCACCGCTTTCACTGTCAATCAAGACAAAAATGGGACAACGGCCAAACCTCTGGTCTGTTTCCGCCTGTAAACCTTCTTCTTGCGCACATACAGCCAAAATCATTACTATCAACCTCCTTTAATTGATCTTGCCATCAGGATTTTCGACCAGTTCGGTGATCTGATTAAATATACCTACTTCATAATTTTCAATATTACCCTCATCACCTAACCTGGCCAGCT
>CAZCHW010000209.1:631-4408 GCA_964498375.1 uncultured Syntrophomonadaceae bacterium
AGGGTCAAGCGGCAAGCGACCCAGTAACATAATCCCGGTTTCAGCCGCCACCTGGTCGGCTTGGCTTTTCCCAAACATTTCAATCTGGTTACCGCAGTGTGGACAGAGCAAACCACTCATATTTTCCACCAGCCCAATGATCGGAACATTCATCATACGGGCCATCCTAATCGCTTTTTTAACTACCATTACAGCCAGATCCTGGGGTGAAGAAACTATTACCAGCCCGCTAAGCGGTAATGATTGCAAAACCGTTAATGGTGCGTCGCCCGTACCCGGAGGCAGATCAACAATCATGTAATCCAGTTCACCCCAAAGAACATCTGTCCAGAATTGTTTAACCGCACCGCCAATCAAGGGCCCACGCCAGATTACCGGTTCTTCTTCGCTCGGTAACAGCAGGTTAAGAGACATTACCTTAACTCCAAGCCTGCTTTCAGCAGGAATCATCTTTTCATTTAAAAGCCGCGGTTGCTCAGTTAAGCCAAATAACTTTGGAATGCTTGGCCCGGTTATATCGGCATCCAGTAAACCAACCTTCAAGCCAGTGCGAGCAAGAGAAGCAGCAAGCAAAGCTGAAACTGACGACTTTCCCACCCCGCCTTTGCCACTCATAACGGCAATCACTTTTTTAATGTTGCTGTTTTCAGGTTGAGCCAGTTTCTCGATACCACCGCCCTGTGACGGCTGTTGTACTTTCATTTTTTCCTCCATCCCTGATCCTCCGTTTCGATTTGATCCCAGCTATTTTGGGTATATATCTTTTTTTATATTATAACGCTATTTTGGGTATACATCAACTATTATTTTTGCTATAGTTATTTCAGGAGGGATTACTAAAGTGAAGCACCGCCACCTTTTCGGACCGGTTCCTTCAAGACGTCTCGGAGTATCTCTGGGGGTAGATTTAATTCCGCATAAAACCTGCACCCTTGACTGCGTTTATTGCGAATGCGGATCAACAACAAAATTAACCGGAAAAAGAGATGAATATATCCCGGTTAACAGGGTAATTGAGGAACTATCGAACTATTTGTCTGGAAAACCACCACTTGATTACATCACTTTTGCCGGTTCAGGCGAACCGACATTAAATAGCGGCCTGGGAAGAGTAATTGCCTTTTTAGAAAATGAATTCCCGCAATATAAAACCTGCCTTTTAACCAACGGAACTCTTTTTACCGATCCGGCGCTCAGACGGGAAGTCTTGCCGCTTGACCTGATCATCCCATCACTTGATGCTGCTACTGAAGAAGTATTCAGGAAAGTAAACAGGCCCGAGCATTCACTTAATCTCGCAGAAATTATTGAAGGACTAATTAAATTGCGCCAGGAGTACAGGGGGGAAATCGTAGTCGAAGTATTTATCGTACCCGGGCTTAATGATACCAGCGCTGAACTGAGAGCGCTTAGAAAAATTCTGCGCCAGATTAAACCGGAACGAGTGGAAATAGGCACCCTGGACCGTCCGGGAACAGAAGAGTGGGTAGAACCGGCGCCAGATAAAGAGCTGCTTGAAATTGCTGCTTACTTAGATCAAGCTCAACTGATCGGCACTTACCGGCCCCGGCATAAAATTGCTTCGTTTAATGAATCAATCAGCCGGCAAATCATACAGACCCTGACCAGAAGGCCATGTACCGCAGCAGATTTAGAACAAATCGTTAACACTCATCAGGCTGAGCTGCAAAAATACTTGAGTCAGCTGCTTGCTAACGAACGTATCGTTGCAGAGCACCGGCAACGTGGGGTATTTTACCGCTTAAAACAAAACTGATAATTAGAATCCGGCCAGATCGATCCACCGAAAACCAACAGCCAGTTCAAAGAAAACCATGACCAGGTATAGAAACAGCCCGGCCCAGAAAGGCCAGTAAACCCAGCCACGCGGTAACCAGCCGGTTCTGCCAGCCAACAAGGCCTTACCACCATACTGTCGATGCAGCATCTTCAAGCCAAACCAGGCTCCAACCAGTCCTATAATTAACAATGGAATAAAAGCAGGCAGTTCCTGGATGCTCACCTCAGCTGCAGCTGCAGTTTCAGCCTGACCGGCAATATATAGATATGTTGCGGCAATAAAGTTGTTAAGCATGTGGTAGATTATACCACCCCAAAGGGAGCCACTTTTTATTACTACCACAGCCATGACCACCCCCAAGGTAAAAGTGCTGACCAGGTTAAGCAGGGAACCATGCAGCATGGCAAAGAGTAATGAATTGAACAGAATTGCCGGCACAATTCCACCCTTCTCCATTGAAGGCATGATTGTCCCCCGAAAAAGCACTTCCTCGCAAATACCGGCAAAAATAGCGAGGACAACAAGATAGCCAAGGTATTCCTGAAAAATGCGGGGCGGTTCAATTGCCACTATCGGTTCAAAACCAAATTCCATCAAACTAAGAACTAAGCCGGTAGCAAAAACCATGTTGATCAACCAGAAAGAAATTGCCAGTACAACCACTGCAGGAAGATAACGCACGCTAAAGGTAGTGAGCCTAGAAAATTCAGGACCTTTAATATTAAATCTCCGCCAGTAAATTAACGCAGGCAAAAGTACTATAAAAAGCTGTGTAAAAATCATCCCATATTCAAAATGCCAGGCCTGTGCAGCAGAACCCACCACCAGCAATAGGATAAAAACCAGTAAAAAGAGCTTTAAAGCTGAACGCAGACCAGGTTCCCGGGTAAGATCAGGGGTTTGCCTTTCAGCTGTTATATATTCTTTTTCTTCTTTCCCGTCCTGGGCTGGTACTTGATCACTCATGGTAAGAACGCCTCCTCCGGCACATTATAACAATTATGATACAACCAAACTGCCCAACTATTATAACCTGCCACTAACAATTATTAAAGGGAGCTTAACTATGTTGATAATCTATGGTAAAATGGGCAGGTTGAATAATTATTGATGCGGAGATGAAGTAAAATGCAAATTGGCCTGGTCGGCATGCCTATGGCAGGTAAAACAACCCTGTTTAACTTACTAACCGGTAACCAACAACCAACAGGTATTGGCGGTGTCGAGGAAGTACATATAGGCAGCGCGGTAGTTCCTGACCGGCGGATTGATTTTTTGGAAAAGCTCTACAAGCCAAAAAAAACTACACATGCCAGAATTGATTTTAAAGATATACCCGGGGTGAAAATGGAAGATAGCAAGGGCAGGGCATCCCGCCTGCTGGAAGAAGCACGCAGCGCCGATGCCCTTGTTCAGGTAGTGCGTGCTTTCAGCTCTCCTGAAGTTAATTCATTGGCCGGTGCAGCCGATCCTTACCGGGAATTAACTGATTACGGTGATGAGCTTATACTGGCCGACCTTGATACATTGGAGAAAAGAATCGAACGCCTGCAAAACGGAGCGAAGGGAAAAAAAACCGATCAGGCACAGTTGGCTACCCTGCAAAAATTGCTTGAAGCACTGGAGCAGGAAAAAGCGCTAAGCAGTGTTGAGCTTACGCCAGCTGAGCAAGAAATGCTTGCCGGACAAAGTTTCCTCAGTGAAAAACCTCTTTTTATAGTGATCAATATTGACGAGCAGCAGCTGCGCAGTGGCACTTATCCGGGCAAGCCGCAAATCGAATCGTATGCAGCAGCCCGGCAGCTGCCGGTGATTGAAATTTGCGCCCAGGTTGAAATGGAAATAAGCCGCCTGGAACCTGATGAACAGCTGGAATTTATGGAAGATTTGGAGCTTAAAGAATCTGGCTTAGGCAGGCTGGCCCGTATGACCTATGACAGCATGAAACTGATTTCTTTCTTTACGGTAGGCGAAGA